>JANMWU010000756.1:0-10073 GCA_031380785.1 Gemmatimonadaceae bacterium | reverse complement strand
CTCCCTTGAGCTCCCCTTTCAAACACCTTCGGAACGATGCGACGGCCAGCATTGTCGTGTTTTTCGTCGCCGTCCCGCTTTGCCTGGGAATTGCGATGGCGTCGGGCGCTCCACTCTTTGCCGGCCTTGTTGCCGGCGTCGTTGGTGGCATCGTGGTGGGCGGCGTCAGCGGATCGCCGTTGGGGGTAAGCGGTCCGGCAGCTGGTCTGGCGGTGATCGTTCTCAATGCCATCGCGACACTCGGCGGCTCGTTCGAGGCATTCCTCGTCGCCGTCGTGCTGGCCGGCGTGATCCAGTTGCTGCTCGGGTACGCCGGTCTCGGCAATATTGCCTACTATTTCCCGTCAGCGGTCATCAAGGGAATGCTGACCGGCATCGGTCTCCTCATCATCCTCAAGCAGCTTCCGCATGCACTTGGATCAGTACGACCACCGGGTGAAGAGCTGGTTACCGCTGGCGGTGACGCTGCCTTCGGGAATGTCGCCGCGTTTCTTCAGTCGGCGTCCGCGGCCCCACTGATTGTCACGGCGATTTCACTCGTCTTGCTGATTTCTTGGGAGGTGTTCTTGGCACCGCGATGGAAGGCGTTCACGTTGATTCCTGGTCCGCTCGCCGCAGTCGTTGTCGGAATCGTTCTGAATTCGCTCATGCAGAGCGGCGCCGTTCCCTGGGCCCCGGACGCGCACCAGCTGGTCGCGGTGCCGGTGCCCGGCAGCGTCAGCGAATTCTTCGCGCAATTTCGCCGACCGGACTTCTCGGCGCTGAGTCACCTCGACGTATATGTCGTCGGTGGAGTACTCGCGATCGTTGCCAGCATTGAGACACTGCTCTGTGTCGAGGCCACTGATCGCCTCGATCCACAGAAGCGCATTACCCCGACCAATCGGGAGCTCAAAGCGCAAGGAGTCGGAAACATTGTCTCCGGTCTGATTGGTGGCCTGCCAGTCACCCAGGTGATCGTCCGCAGTTCGGCAAACATCGCCTTCGGCGGCCGTACCAAGCTGTCGACAATGCTCCACGGCCTCTTGATACTCATTGGCATCGCCACCATGCCACAGCTGCTGAACCTTATTCCGTTGGCGACGCTCGCGAGTATTTTACTCATCGTTGGCTACAAACTGGCGAAGCCAGCGCTGTTCAAACGGTTATATCGGGATGGATGGGAACAGTTCTTACCGTTCACGGCTACCGTGACAGGCATTCTCGCCACGGACCTTCTGCGAGGCATCGCGATCGGCCTTGCCGTAGCCATCGTGATTGTGCTCCGCCACAACGCGCGAAACCCGTTCACGGTGGCCGCGCATGCGCCGGGCTCTCCCGACTTCCGAATCGTGTTGGCAGAAGAAGTGTCCTTCCTCAACAAAGGACGCATCCTGCAGCAACTGCAGCTCATTCCGGAGGATACGCGCGTTGTGATTGACGGCAGTCAGTCTAAGGTGGTGGACTTCGACGTGCGCGAAATTCTGCGTGATTACTGCAGCGGTGCGGCGGCCCGCAACATTGCCGTGGAGGTTCGCGGCATCACTCTGACTCCGAGTGCCACATGAGAACCCTGACCAAAGAGCTTCGCGATGCCCTGACGCCGACGATGGTGATCGACGTGCTACGGAAAGGCAATGAGCGTTTTGTGAACAACCTGAAGGCCAATCGCAATCTGCTGCAGCAGGTCAATGAAACCAGTGCCGGCCAGCACCCGATGGCCATCGTGCTCAGTTGCATCGACTCGCGGACATCGGCGGAGCTCATATTCGATCAGGGCCTCGGCGATATTTTCAGCTGTCGGATCGCTGGGAATGTCCTCAATGACGACATTCTAGGCAGCATGGAATTCGCGAGTAAGGTGGTTGGTGTCAAAGCCGTCGTGGTACTCGGTCATACCAAGTGCGGCGCCATCAAAGGTGCCTGCGACCGCGTTCGTATGGGCAATCTGTCGACCCTGCTCCGTAAAATCGAAGCGGCGATTGAGATGGAGCGCGAGACGGTCGGTGATCGTACCTCGGATAACGCAGACTTTGTCGAGCGCGTGGCGGCGAATAACGTGATGCTCGTCAAGCGCCAGATCCTTGAGCGAAGCCCCATCCTTGGTGACATGATCCGGGCGTCTGAACTTGCGCTCGTCGGGGGAATGTATGACGTCGATTCCGGTGCGGTCACGTTCTACGACTCGCAAATTGTTTTCGGCGCGCATGCCAACGCGCAGATGGTCTTTGGCGCGCCCGCCGCGTGAAACGCCGCACGGTTCGTGAGGCCGCGAACGGCACGATCAAGATTCAAGTCGAAGAGAAGTTCTACCTGCGTGACCCAACCAACACGTCGCTGGGGTTACGAATCGTTGAGCATGGCATTCTTATGCTCGATGAAATCGGCTACGAACATTTTACGTTTCGGAAGCTCGCCGAGCGCATCGCGACGTCGGAGCCGTCCATCTACCGCTACTTCAGCAGCAAACGCGGCCTGCTTCTCTACCTGACGGCCTGGTATTGGAACTGGGTTGAAGTCCGAGTCCTGCTCGCGACGGTCAATATCACGTCGCCCGAGGAGCGGCTTCGTCATGCGTTGCGCGAGCTGACCCAGCCGATCATCGACGATTCGTCGACCCCGCACGTAGATGAAGCCGCGTTGTACCGAATCGTCGTCGCCGAATCATCTAAAGTTTACTTACAACGCGATGTTGACGCGGAAAATCGTGAGGGGATGTTCGTCAACTATAAACGCCTGTGCAGGACCGTGGGCCGCATCGTCTCGGAGATCAATCCACAGTATGGTTTTCCGGTCGCATTGATATCCATGGTCGCCGAAAGCTCCCATAGGCAGCGCTACTTCGCTCAACACTTGCCGTCGCTGACTGAGGTGGATCGCGGGAATCCAGATAGCACGCTCACCAATTTTCTTACCGACATGGTGTTCAGGACGATTGCACAAGAGCGCGGTTCGTGTGGATAGGTAGACGGTCGGAGCGAACGAAGCGCTGAGAAATCCGGGTTGCTGGTACAGCGCCATCTGAGGCAAGCTTCCACGGCGTCGCGTTCGTACTTCAAGGGCCGGCCGGTGCCCAGCTTGGCATAGTGCGGCGGCGATCGGCACCAAGAGCGGCACCTATGGAATGACACGGTCCAGCTTTGGCCGAAAGAGTTCGCGGCGCGTCACGTTCGGTTTCGTGGCGCAGACCACGCTCGCCAGTGCGGAAGGCTCGTTCAGCGAAAGCTCCCCACCGCGCAGGTCAGTTCGGTCGTTCGCTGACCATTTCGTTGTGCGCCACGGCGCGCATGCAGACTGCTTCAACTGACACGATCGCCGTCATCGCTTATTCGTCGCGCGTGATCCGCTTGCGCTGCTGCTTCACGTCGCTGCGCTGCGACTTCGACTCGAGCCGCTTCACTTTGGATGTGTAGGTGGGCTTGGTGGCGCGCCGCTTCTTCGGCACCACCAGCGCCCCTTTCACCAGCGCAATCAGTCGCGCCTCGGCCGCGTCACGGTTCTGCAACTGACTTCGGTACTCGCTGGCCGTGAGACGCAGCCAGCCTTCGCTGTCGAGCTTCGAGGCGAGCGCCGTACGCAGCCGCTCGCGTTGCAATTCATTGAGTGCGACCGACGTGGACGGCTGCCAGCGCAATTCAATTTTTGTGGAACTGGTGTTGACGTGCTGCCCACCTGGGCCGCCACTGCGCGACGCGCGAACGTCGAGTTCCGTGCGCGGGATCCGTACGTGCGCGTTGACCACCAGCACATCACGTGGAACCGTTTCGTCCTCACTGGCCACGTTCAGCCACCGTATCGCAGCCGCGCACGGCGGTTGCAATCCTCGCCAGCTCAACCCGTTGCGGCGCGGTGAAGATCGCGACGTAGCCGTCTGTGCCAAGGTCGTGAAAGCTCTGCTGCCGGTAGCCAACCGCTTCCAGTTCGCACTTGAGGAGTGCCGGCGGTGTGCCATGCTGATCGGTGCGGCGATTCATGTCGAGAATGGCGATGCGCGCACCGGGGCGCAGCGCCGGCACAAGATTCGTCAGCAGGCCGAACGGCTGTTCGATCTCGTGGTACATGTGAATCATCGTCACGAGATCCACACTGTTTCGCGGCAGTCGCGGATCATGCGGATCGCCCAGTACCAGCCGCACGTTGGCCAGTTCATCGCGATCGATGCGCTCGCGCAGATAGCGCAGGTACCGCGGCATGATGTCCTGCCCGTACACGAGGCCTGTCTGGCCGACGCGCTTGGCCATCCGCGCGACGTAGTAGCCGCTGCCGGCGCCGATATCTGCCACGGCCAGACCGGGGCGCACACCGAGCAGCGCCATCACGGTGTCCGCTTCATGGGCGGCATCGCGGGTGGCTTCATCGCTCCACTGTGGCGACACGATGCTGGAGATCGGTCGACGCGGGGCCGGGAAGTCCGCTGCCGGTAAGCCGGCGGCCGCCATCGGACCAATCGCACCCGTGTCGCGCGGCCATCGTGCAACCGTGGACGCGTGCGGCGACGTGTCGGATGCCGAAGCTTCCGGAATGCGCACGTCGCGACCGCAGGCTGCGGCGAGAGCGAGAAGCGGTGTAAAGACAAGCGTCAGGCGCATACAGAAATAACAGCGGTTCGTGCCCGGATGAAACGTCCCGACCGCGTTCCAGACAACATTCTGCTCAACGCCCCGATACCGGCACCCGGTTCACGCGGATCGCTGCCACGCGCCGGCCATCCATCGCCACCACTTCCAGCTCGCAGCCCGGGATCGTCACACGGTCGCCGATGCGCGGCACGCGACCGAGCGCGTTGAAGACATATCCGCCTAGTGTGGTCCAGTCGCCCTCAGGCACCATCACTTTGTAGTCGGAACGCACGTCAATGAGCGAGAGCGATCCCGCGAGCTCCAGCACGCCGTCCGTCTCGAGCGCCTCGCGCGCGGCCGCATCGTACTCGTCGGCAATATCACCGACCACTTCTTCAACCAGATCTTCCATCGTGATGATGCCGGCGGTGCCGCCGTATTCGTCAAGCACGACGGCCATTTGTGCGCGTGTCTTTCGCAGATCATCCAGCACGCGCTCAGCCGGTCGTGAATCGGGGATCAGCAGCGGCGGCCGAACGAACTGCTCCAGCTTGAACGGCCCCTGATGCAGCCACAGATCCTTGGCCAGGAACACGCCGATGATGTCGTCCAGTGATTCGCCCATCACCGGATACCGGGAGTAGCGCTCGGTGCGCAGAATTTTCCAGACTTCGGCCTCTGTTGCATCGATTGGAATTGCGGCCATCTCGGTCCGGGGTCGCATGACATCACGCGCCTTCTTCTCGTGAAAGTCGAACACACCGGCCAGCATGGCACTGTCATTTTCGTTCAGTGTGCCCTGCGCGCGTGCCTGCATCACCAGCAGCCGTAACTCGTCGGCGCTGTGCACGTGCTGGTGACCGCCGCCGGCCGGATGCACGCCGACCAGATGCAGCAGCGCATTCGCAACGCTGTTCAGCAGCGTGATGAACGGACTCATCACGCGCGAGAAAAGCATCAGCGGTCGCGCGAGGATCATGCTGACGCGCTCTGGTGCCACCAGGGCGATGGACTTTGGCGCCAGCTCACCGAGTACGATGTGCAGGAATGTGATCACGAGGAACGCCGTCGCCACGCCCGCAGTGGTGTGTGCAATACCCGCTCTCGCGTGAATGCCGAGTATCGCGAGTCCGCTGTCGACGAGCGTTGCCAGCGCCGGCTCGCCAATCCAGCCGAGTGCCAGCGAGGCCAGCGTGATGCCGAGCTGCGTGCCGGAGATGTAGCGGTCGAGATGCTTCAGTGCGTCCTGCACCGCTTTGGCACCGCTTTCGCCGTCTTCCGCCAGCTGGTCGATGCGGCTGCGACGTGAGCCCACCAGCGCAAATTCGGCCGCCACGAAAAACGCATTCAGCAGGACCAGCACCAGCACACCGAGCAATCGCAGACCTGTACCCGCTTCCGGAAGGTTCACGCCGCCACTCCCCGTGCGCCTGATGCCGGTGACACATTGTCGGCACTCATGTCAAAACCCGACCGCATCACAGCGCAGACGCTGACACCGATCGCGCGCATGCGCGCCATTCTCGATCCGCGCCGCGCATTGCTGTGGGTGTATGCAATCCGCACCGTGATCGCGGTGGCCCTGATCGTGGTGATACCGCAGCTCGCCGTTGGCCAGACCGCCACCGCCGTCCTGCTGGTGCAGGGCGCCGCCATCATGGCATTTGCCGTCACGGGGATCTCGCTCATTGCGGTGGAAATGTACCGCGCACCGGCGAGTCGCGGGTTCCTGCTCTGGCAGGCAGTCACCGACATCGCGCTCATCACGGCGCTGGTGCACGTCACCAACGGCAGCGACTCGCAGTTCGCCGCGCTCTACATCCTCGTCATCGCCTATTCGGCGCTGCTCATCCCGCGCAGCGGTGGTCTCATCGCCACGCTGCTGGTGTGCGCCTTTTACTTCACCGAGATCGTCGTCACACGCGAATTTGTGCTCGACTCCACCGCGTGGCTGCAGATGGCGAATTTTGCCACCGTGGCCGTCGGTACGGGATACGTGAGCGCTCGGCTTCGCGAGGTGGGCTCGGGCTCCGAAGTGCTGGCCGAGACGCTGCGGCGCGAGCGACTCCAGGCATCGGATGTACTCGACAACATCCGCAGCGGCGTGATGACGATCGACGCCGCCGGCATGCTGCGTTATTCGAATCAGGCGGCGAGCTTGCTCCTCGGGCTGAATCTGCAGCCGATGATAGGACGCTCAGTTCGTGCCGATCTCGAGCGTGTCGCTCCGGCATTGCTCAGTGCACTCGAGCGCGCGATACGGACCCGAACCCGGACCACGCGAGTCGAGGCGCTTGTGCAGTTGGAGGACGGGCAATCGCAGCTTGGCATGACGGTGACGTTCTTGCGCGGTGACCAGGCGGAAGACAAAGGAAGCGCCACCGCCATCTTCTCTGACATTTCCGACCAGAAGCGCCTGGAGGATCTCCATGTGCGGGCCGGACAGCTCGAGGCGGTTTCCGAGCTCGCCGCCAGTCTGGCGCACGAGATCAAGAATCCTCTTGCTTCCATTCGAAGTGCGGTGGAGCAGCTCGGCCGGATGCCTGCGGCTGATGAAGACACCGGCGCGCTCACCCGGCTGGTGGTGCGTGAGAGCGACCGACTCTCGCGATTGCTGAGCGAGTTCCTCGATTTTGCGCGCGTGCGCGTGACGAGAGTCACGCCACTCGACCTGGCGGCGCTGGTGAAGGACACCATCAACCTTGTCGAGGCCCACCCCGATCGCAGTCAGACGACAAAGCTGCGGTTTGAGTCGGACGCCGCCGTGCAGACCATGGATGGCGATTCTGATCTCCTGCATCGCGCCATCTTCAACCTTGTGCTGAACGCGGCGCAGGCGCTGGGTGAAGGCGGCACCGTGCGGGTGATCATGAGCGCGGCAACGGCTGACGACGTCCCCGGCGTCGCCGTGCCGGAATCAGGCGCGATCCGGCTGGTGATCGAGGACGATGGCCCAGGCATGCCCGCCGATGTCCGCGATCGCATTTTTACTCCGTTCTTCACCACCAAGCCCCGCGGAAGCGGACTCGGCCTTCCCGTCGTGCATCGGGCGATCGAGGCGCACCGTGGCGTCGTGCTGGTTGACTCGTCACCGGGCAGCGGTACTCGATTCACCATCATTCTGCCGCGCACCCAGTCAGAGACCGGAGCTCCTGCGTGACCACCAGATCTGCGCCCAGCGTCCTCGTGATAGATGACGAAGCAGGCATCCTCGAGACGCTGCGCATTCTGCTACGCAACGAGGGCTTCACTCCGATCACAGCGCTTGGTGGCAAAGCGGGACTCGATGCCCTCGAGACATCGTCGCCCGATATCGTGTTGAGCGATATCCGCATGCCCACCATCTCGGGCATCGAAGTACTGGCGGCAGTCAAGGCGCGCGATCCGCAGCTGCCGGTGGTGCTGATGACCGCCCAGGCGTCAATGCAAAGCGCCATTCAGGCCGTGAACGAAGGCGCGTTTTATTACATCCAGAAGCCGTTCCGCAACGATGAACTGGTGGCGATTCTGCGTCGCGCCGCCGAACACCGTCAGTTGAAGATCGAGAACGTGACGCTGAAACAGGAAATTCAGCGCCGGGATCGCAGCAGCGTCGGCAACAAACCCACCGGCAACAGTCGTTCGTGGCTGAAGCTGCTCGAGATGGTGGAAACTGTCGCGCCGACGGATTCAACGGTGTTGATCACCGGTGAGTCGGGAACCGGCAAGGAGGTCATCGCGCGCTATCTGCACGATCTTTCGCCGCGCGCCGAGAACAGCTTCATGTCCATCAACTGCGGCGCACTCCCCGAGTCATTGCTCGAGAGTGAGCTCTTCGGCCATGTGAAAGGGTCATTCACCGGCGCGGTGAAGGACAAAGCCGGTCTGTTCACCGCCGCCAACAAGGGAACGTTCTTTCTCGACGAAATCGGCGAGACGACGCCGGCCACGCAGGTGAAGTTGCTGCGCGTGCTGCAGCAGCGCGAAGTGATTCCTGTGGGTGGTACGGAATCGATGCCGATCGATGTGCGCATGATCGCCGCCACCAACCGCGATCTCGAGGAAGAGATCAAGCGCGGCGGCTTTCGCGGCGACCTGTTTTATCGGCTCAACGTGATCGCGATTCACCTGCCGCCGTTGCGCGATCGTCGCGATGACATCTCCGTGCTCGCCACGAAATTCCTTGCGCGCGTGGGAGGCACACGCCACGAGGCGCCGCTCCTGCTCACCAGCGACGCCCTTGACGCAATGCAGGCGTACGACTGGCCAGGCAACGTCCGTGAGCTCGAGAATGCCATGGAACGCGCGGTGATCCTCACCACCGGCGATTCCATCGGCGTCGAGGCGCTCCCGGAACGGGTGACTGCGCGCAAGGTGGAGCCGCTGGTGGCCGAGCGCGCGATCGTCAACCCGACCCTCGATGCAATCGAACGGGCCTACATCATGTGGGTGCTGCAAAGCGAAGGCGGGAACAAGAGCCGCGCCGCGTCCACACTCGGCATCGATGCATCAACGCTGTATCGAAAGCTTGCACGCTACGAGACCGACGTGTGACGACCGACCTGCCGGATCAAGGGACACGATCAAGGATCAAGGGGATCAAGGGGTCAGAGATCTTGAAACCGCGTTTTTGACCGGAAATTGCGCATAATCGCTTCGCTCCATCCGGCTGAGTTCACGTCCTGCGCCAAAAGGATTCGTTTCAAGGGGTCAGAGATCTTGATCCGTTGCTGTTGAAGTGAACCGCCGCTGCGCACCGATGATGGTGCGCGCGGCGGTTTGGCTATCTGGTGGAATGACGATGGTGTGACTGTCGGTGCCGGTGCCCGCGCGCTCTGCGCATGCGCCGCCACGCTCGTTCACCCGGAGGCACGATGTCCACCACGCCAAAGCCACAGCGCCCGGCCGGCTTCACGCTCATCGAACTGCTTATCGTGATCGTGATCATCGGGATCCTGGCCGCTATCGCGATCCCGAAGTTCAACAACACAAAGCGTCGCGCGAACCGGTCGGCCGGCATCGCCGACCTGCGCAATCTCGCGACCGCCCAGGAAGGGTTCTACGCCGACAGCGATCGGTACGGCGCCATCGCCGATACTGCGTTGATGCGGTTCTCGCTGAGTCGCGGCAATACAGGACTCATTATCGCGCTCACCGGTGCGCCGGCCGGCTCGAGTGGCTGGAACGCCGTCCTCGCGGTCCCGGGCGCCAGCAGCTGCGGAATTTTCGTCGGCGCCGCCCCGGCTCCGGCTGGCTTACCCGCCGGCACTCCGGACGGCGTACCGATCTGCTGGCCGTGATATTCTGACCAGTTCGCTTATGAAATGCTTCAGCTCGCCGTTTCGCAGAACGCCATGCCCGTCGCGAAAAGCGGTGCCCCGGCAGGCAGATTGGAGCGAGTTCGCATTTGCAAGTCGTTTGTGTGTAGTGCTTTAAAGAACTGAAACGGCGCGGCAACACCTTTGCCATATAAGAGAACGAGCCGACTGGCGCTGTGCCTGGCGGTGACCGGTCTCCCACTATGGAGTTTTACCCATGCGAAGTGGCATGAAGCAG
>JANMWU010000730.1:0-1522 GCA_031380785.1 Gemmatimonadaceae bacterium | reverse complement strand
CACCGCCGGCGTCACGTTGCATACGATTGTCCAGGCGGCGTGGAGCCTGCTGCTGTCGCGGTATTCCTCCGAGACGGATGTGATTTTCGGCGGGACGAGGGCGTGCCGCAAGTCGTCGATCGGAGATGTCGAAAACGCCATCGGCCTGTTCATCAACACGCTGCCGGTGCGTGCCTCGCTCGACCCGGAGAAACCGCTCCCGCAACTGCTGCATGAGTTGCGCCTGCAGTGGGTGGACATGCGTGATCATGAACACACGCCGCTTGGCCGCGTGCAGGCGTGGAGTGACATCGAAAAGGGTCAGCCGCTCTTCGAGAGCATTCTCGTCTTCGAGAATTTCGACCTCGGCGAAGTCATGCAGGGTCGCGGCGGCGCGTGGGCACAGCGCGAGGTCGAGCTGTATGAGCGCACGAACTTTCCGATCACGGTTGCCGCCTATGCCGGCAGCGTGCGGCTGCGCATCAAGATCGAATACGACCCGGAAAAATTCAGTGGCGCAACCGTGCAACGAATGCTTGGACACCTGCGGTCGCTGCTGGTACAATTCGCCGCAACGCCCGATGCGCCACTCCGCGACTTCCACCTCACTACTGAAAGCGAATTGCGTGAGGTGCACGCAACGTGGGCGTCGCCAAAGGCATACCCGGTTCCGGGCACACTCGCGGAGATGTTCGCGGTTCAGGCAGCGAAGACGCCCGACAGTCCCGCCCTGTCGTACCTGGATCGGACGTGGACGTATCGTGAGCTTGAAGCAGCGGCAAATCGCGTCGCGAATACGCTGATTTCCACGCACGGCGTTCAGCGTCACAACATCGTCGCGATCTGCGTCGAACGGTCAGCCGATATCGTGATCGGGATTCTTGGCATCCTGAAGACCGGCGCAGCCTATCTGCCGATCGACCTGGCGTATCCCGCCGATCGCCTGACATGGATGCTCGACGACTCCGGCGCCACTGTGCTGCTCACGCAACACGGTATTCTCGGGAGGCTTCCGGAAACGCGGGCGACGGTAGTGACGCTCGAATCCATCACACCTGCGAGCGCGCCGGACGCTGCACCGCAGGTGGGGACGGATCCCGCTGATCTGGCATACGTGATGTTCACGTCCGGCTCGACGGGAAAGCCGAAAGGATGCCGCGTCACCAATCTGAACGTCGTGCGCCTGATGACGGCCACCGAGCAATTCTTCAACTTCAACGCAAGCGACGTCTGGTCGCTGTTCCACTCGTTCGCCTTCGATCTCTCGGTCTGGGAGATGTGGGGTGCGTTGCTGTACGGCGGCCGCGTCGTGGCAGTGCCGCATGACATCGCACGATCGCCGGATGAGTTCTATGCACTCCTCGTGGCCGAGCGCGTCACGATGCTCACACAGACACCGTCGGCATTCCAGCTGATGATCGCAGCTGACGAACGCGCCGGCGAATTGCGGAAGTCGATTGCGCTTCGTTCGGTTGTTTTCGCCGGAGAGGCGTTGGACCTCCAGAGTCTGCGCCCGTGGTACGACCGGCACGACGACCAGAAG
>JANMWU010000782.1:0-6301 GCA_031380785.1 Gemmatimonadaceae bacterium | reverse complement strand
GGAAAGCAGTTGCTGATGACGCGTGGCTCCCTGACGACGTTCTCGATCGCCAACGACGTGGCAAAGTACTTCGCGATCATCCCGGCGATCTTCATTTCGATCTACGGTGTGAAGGGCGCGCTCGCGTCGCTCAACATCATGCATCTGTACTCGCCGGAAAGCGCGATTCTGGCGTCGGTGATCTTCAACGCGCTGATCATCGTGGCACTGATTCCGCTGGCATTGCGTGGCGTGAAGTACCGCCCTGCGCCTGCTGCCGTCGTGCTGCGTCGCAATCTGCTGGTCTATGGCGTGGGAGGACTGATCGTGCCGTTCATCGGCATCAAGGTCATCGACCTGCTGCTTGTCTCCCTGCGACTCGTCTGAGTCGCGATACCTGAAGGATATTTCTCATGCTTCGCGGACAAATCCGGCCGGCGCTGACTATCACGCTCGTGCTGTGCGTGCTGACAGGACTGATCTATCCCGGCATCGTGACCGGCCTTGCGCAGTTGCTGTTTCCAGCGCAGGCCGGTGGCTCGCTGGTGATCGTGAATGGCAGGGTGGTTGGCAGTTCGCTGATCGGTCAGCCGTTCACACGCGCCGAATACTTCCATCCGCGTCCGTCGGCGGCCGGGAACGGGTATGATGCTACCGCATCCGGTGGTACGAACAAGGGCCCGACCGATCGCAAGCTGGCCGACACGCTGATCGGTGCGCGCGTGGACAGCGCGCTGACGGAGTATTCGATCAAGCGCGGCAGCGTGCCATCGGATCTCGTGACGGCCAGCGCGTCGGGTCTCGATCCACACATCTCACCGGCGAACGCGCAGTTGCAGGTGACGCGCGTGGCTCTGGCTCGACACGCGGATTCTGCGGCGATGCGCCGTGTGGTGGACGCGCATATCGAGGGTCGACAGTTCGGCATCTTCGGCGAACCGCGCGTGAATGTGCTGCTCCTCAACATCGCCATCGATTCAACGTTCCCGATGCCACACGCCGCCACCGCGGCAGCGCCGGCATCTTAGACTCCTTGAGATTCGCATGTCCCGCTTTGTTTCACTCGTCAGCGCGGTGCTGCTTGCCGCTGCGACGCCCAACCTGCTCCTGGCGCAGGCTGCCGCGACGGACACCGCGCCGAAAATTTCGCTCGGCGCGTTCGTGGACGGCTACTACGCCTGGGACTTCGGCCGTCCACCCTCGTTCGATCGCTCGTTTGCCGGCGGCACCGTCTTTACCACGCAGCCGTCGCGCCATAACGAGTTCAACGTCAACCTCGCGTTCGTCGAAATGAAGCTCGATGCGCCGCACTATCGTGGTCGCTTCGCGCTGCAGGCCGGGACGTCGGTACAGTCCAACTACGCCGGCGAGCCGACCCATGGCACGATCAGCGGAGCGTCGCTGTCACGCCTCATTCAGGAAGCGGTTGTCGGGATCAGGCTGTCGGAGAACATCTGGGTCGATGGCGGTGTGTTCTATTCCAACGCGGGGATGGAGGCCTGGGCATCGCGCGACAATCCGACATATACGCGGTCACTCGTCGCTGACTACTCGCCGTACTACTCGAGCGGCGTAAAGCTGACCTGGAACGCCACGAAGAAGCTCTCGGCACGGGTCGATGTGGTGAATGGCTGGCAGAATATCTCCGAGAACAACTCCGGCAAGGGTGCCGGACTGCGCCTCGACTACGCCGCGAATGCTGCCAGCACACTGTCGTACTACAACTTCTTCAGCGACGAAGCGGGCTCGCGCCTTCGCACATTCAACGGCGTCGGGATCAAGCAGACGAATGGCAACCTGACGCTGCTTGGTGAATTCGATGCCGGGACGCAGGCGAAACCGGTCGGACAAACCGGTCACTCCACCTGGTACGGATGGACCGCCGTCGCCCGCGTGCAGACAACGCCAGTTGTCGCACTCCTCTTCCGCGCCGAAGGTTACAACGACAAGGATCAAGTTATCGTCAGCACCGGTACGTACCGCTCTGCTGCGAACCCGCCGCTCGACGGCCTCGGTGGATCGGTTGGTGTTGATGTCACGCCTTATCCGCGCATCGCGTGGCGCAATGAGCTGCGCGGCCTGCACAACAATGCGGCACTCTTTCCAGACGGCACCAACATTTCCGCTTCAAAGAACAACATTATCGCGGTGACATCGCTATCCCTTTCGTTCTGACGACGTATCGTTCACACCTGTGACGTCACCCCCGCCGCCGGCCTCGGCATCCACCGGTCGATCACCGGAGCCCAGCTTCCTCGAGCTCGTGCGCCAGCGCGAGCGAGGAAAGCTGAAGCTCTACATCGGCTCGGCCGCCGGCGTCGGCAAGACGTATCGGATGCTGCAGGAAGGCAACGAGCTGCGCCGGCGAAACGTGGACGTCGTGATCGGATTCGTTGAAACGCACGCGCGTGCCGAAACCATCGCCATGCTCGGTGATCTCGAGCTTGTTGCACGGCGCCGCATCGAGTATCGCGGTGTGGTGCTCGAAGACATGGATGTTGATGCCATCATCGCACGCCGCCCACAGGTGACGATTGTCGATGAACTCGCGCACAGCAATGTGCCCGGCGCGCGTCACGCCAAGCGATGGCAAGATGTAATCGATCTGCTCGACGAAGGCATCAGCGTGATCTCGGCCGTCAACGTTCAGCATCTCGAATCACTCAATGACGTCGTTGAACGCGAGCTGGCGGTGATCGTCAGAGAAACGATTCCGGACTGGCTTCTGGCTCAGGCCGATCAGGTTGTAAACGTGGATCTTTCGGCTGAAGATCTGCGGCAGCGTCTGCGTGACGGCAAGATCTATCGGCCCGAGAAGATTGAATCCGCGCTTGCGAATTTCTTCACCGACGAGAATCTCAGTTCGCTGCGCGAACTCGCGCTGCGGGAAGTTGCCAGCTCCGTGGATCGCGCGCGCGAGGTCACGGTACGTCGCGTTGACTCTGCGCAGATTGCGATTCCGCGTACGGTCGATCGCCTGATGGTGTGCCTGTCGAGTGACCCGCGCCTTTCGCGCCTCCTCCTGCGCAAGGCGAGCCGTATCGCCGGTCGCCTCAACACGGACTGGTACTGCGTCTATGTGCAGACCAACGCTGAGCGGGCCGATCGCATCGACTCCACCGTGCAGCGCAAGCTGGTGGACAACCTGCAGTTTGCGCAGTCCCTCGGTGCCGAGGTGGTAAAGCTGTCCGGCGAAGACGTTGCGGCGGCGTTGGCGAAATTTGCCACCGAACGTGCCGTGAGTCTGGCTGTGCTTGGCCAGACGCGACGATCGCGCTGGCATCGGCTGCGGCGCGGGTCCGTCGTTGAACGACTGCTCGAGATGCGCGCGAGCCTCGATGTGCTGGTGGTATCGGCTGCTGCGGGTGCGAGTGAACGGGGCGTCTCTGATCGCGCGAGCGGTGAAGACGGAGGCGTTGGATGACCCCACCGCGCGTGTCACGCCTCATTGGGCTTTCCGTTGGTCAACGTTTGCTGCTCGGTATCGCACCGGCGCTGCTGGCGGTGGTGCTCGTGGTGGGTCTCGCGTATTACGGCGAAATTGGACGACAGGCGCCCGCGTACGTCGTGACAGGTGCCGGAGTGCTCGCCTGCATCTCGCTGTATGCCACATGGTCCAATACGCGCTATCTCGCGTCGCGCATCCGTCGCCTCGCCGGCGGCGTCGAGCCGGGCGACGCTGATGCAGCGCTCCCGGAGGACGATGAGCTTGGGCGCATTGAGCAGGTCGTCGGCAAACTCGGCACCGCGCTCGCGGACAGCGAGGAAGAGCGTCGACGGATCCTGATGCAGAACGACGCACATCAGCGCGAGCAGGCGACGATACTCGGCGCGACGGTGCGTGATACCATGGCGCGGCTCGACGACATTCGCCTGCCGCTGCACATCCTGATCGATGCACCCTTCGGGGAACTGAACGAGAATCAGGAAGAGCTGATCGAGACGGCGCGCACCGCGGCGGATGCGCTCGATGCCGCGCTCCGCCGGTTGACGACGATCTGCGACGTTGATCGTGGCTCGATGTCGGTGTTGCTCGAACGCATTTCGGTGAACGAAGTCATTCGCGGAGTTATCCCGATGTTGCGCGCCTCTGCCGAGCGCCGCAACCTGCGGCTCGACGTCAGGCTCGATCCATCCATGCCGCGCGTTGCGGCCGATCGCGCGCGCCTGGCCGAGGCACTCGCCCTGCTCGGCAACGAAGCGGCGTGGACCGCGCGCGAAGGTGTGGAACCGCGGATCAGCACCGGCGCGCGCGAGAACTATGTGTGGGTTGTGATGTCGCCGATGGACAGCGCGGCGAACGCTGGCAAACCGGAACACGTCGTCGCCACGCGGCTGATCACGGTGCAGGGAGGGACCGTGATCACGGAAGGGGAGCGGCTGGAGATTCGGCTGCCGACGCATCGCGAGACGGTCGTCTGACCCGGCTCAGCCGCAATCCGCCATGAATGCGGTAAAGCGGACTACTCGCCGTACATCTCGGTAATGAGTCTGCGCAGCGTGCGCGCATCAGCGGCGGAGAGCGTGCCCATCTTCCGGCCGAGCCGCACCTTGTTGACGGTACGGATCTGATCGACCGCGATCTCTGCGCGCTTCCCGGCGACGCGAATTCCGACGCGACTTCGCCATGTCGGATGCAGTTGCGACGTCAGTGGGCACACCGTGACCGTCTGTAACAGCGCGTTGAGTGCGTCGAGGCTCACGATCACGACCGGTCGCGTCTTGGCCATCTCGGCTCCCTGCGCGGGATCGAGCTGCGCCCAGCGAATTTCGTATCGTTTCACTGCTTCGGGCGCTTCTGTTTGCGGGGAGCGGGGCTTTGAGCCTGCAGCTTCCTGGCGGCGCTCCGCGGAGGAGCGGGCTCCCACAGAATCTGGTCCAGACCATCGGCGACCGTTTCATCCCACGCGCCCCAGTCCTCGCCTTCTGTCGCCATGGCGCGCGCCGTGTCGTCCCATGAGAGTTTGGAGCCTGCCGCGCGGATCGGACGCAGGAGAATCCCGTCGGCGCGCTCCTCCATGACGACGCTGTCGCCGATACGGAAGCGCTCGAGTGTCGGCGCGGGAATACGGACGCCGCGCGAATTGCCGATGCGCGCGACCTTGAGGTGGATGGCGGTCATGTAATAACGGTAATTACTTCTTCGGCGCGGTCAATTCCCTGGCTTGCGCCGGATGCGGTGGCGGCAACGGAGGCGGCGAACGGGATTCAACGGCGCATGCTGGAGCGCGCCTACTTCTGCGGTGTCCCCATAGCGGGCATGGATCGAAGCGGTCTGAGGGTTGGCGTTGCTTGCCGGAAACCTGCGACAGCCGCCACCTCGAGGTTGCGGTTTCGCGGGTGCTTAGCCAGAAGTGACGTACGCGCCGCAGCACCCTCAACTGTCACTGCGATCAAGGGGTCAGAGATCTTGATGCCGGGAATCCTGTCTACTTTTCGCGCGATTTTGATGTCAACGCGTCGGAGATCGAGAACCTTTTGCGCGATTCTGCTACAGAGCAAGGCGGATCAAGATCTCTGACCCCTTGATCCGTGCTGCCGTCAGTGAAGGTGAATTCAACCATCGCCGGCATCACCAGGCCGCCTTTCTTCTCGATCGTGTCGCGGTCGAAGTCCTTGTAAGAATTCCGAAACTTCGATGTGGTGCACACGTTGTGCGACAGATGAGACTATCAAGCCTCGTGTTTCCACTCGGCTCGCTGCTCCTGACTGTCGTTGCCACAACTCTGAGAGCGCAGGCTGCCTCGATCGTGCCTGCGCAGCCCAGAGCGCAGCCGGCGTTGGCGTTTGTTCACGTGAACGTCATCCCGATGAACGTGCCCGGGATACTGCGCGGGCAGACCGTCCTCGTTCGGGATGGCAGCATTGTCGCAATAGGACCTGATCGCGCGATTTCTTTGCCACGCGACGCAACGCGCATCGACGGCCGGGGGCGATATTTGCTTCCGGGATTGGTGGATGCACACGTGCATCTGTTCGACGAAAGTTCGATTCCCGATTTCGCGATGTATCTCGCGAGTGGCGTGACCACTATTCGAAACATGCAGGGGGCGCCCCTGCACCTCCGCTTGCGCGATGAGCTTGCGCGAGGCCTGCGACTCGGACCCACCTTGTACACCACGAGCGCGTTTGCCGAAGGCGATGCGGTGCGCTCGCCGGCGGAAGCGCTCGCGTTCGTGCAGAAAGCGCGCGCCGACGGCTACGACGCAATCAAGTTGCACAGCCCTCTCCCGTCCGCCCTGTTCCACGCTGTCGCCGAGGAGGCGCGGCGCACCGGCATGCCCCTCGTTGGGCATGCACCGGGCAAGGAAGTGTCACTCGC
>JANMWU010000686.1:0-5913 GCA_031380785.1 Gemmatimonadaceae bacterium | reverse complement strand
GTAGCCGAGCGACGCCGCCGGCACGCGCGCAAGGTCAGGGGTACTGATCTGGTGATATTCGGGCGTCAGTTCGGCGGCGCCGAGGGGCGACGTGCCGAGCGGGTCGAGTTGGACGGCGAGGTGGCCGAAGATGCGGATGTTCTGGGCGAGCGAAGCGGCGGCGGCGGCGAGGCGCGGCAGGTCGGGGTCGATCGCGGCACCGCTCGACGGGGTGCCGGAGGCTGTGGTTGATGTCGGACCACCGCTGAATTGTGACGCAAGCCGGAAGAACTGGCGCCACGATTCGTCCACACTGGACGGGTCGGCGCGGTAGGCCTCGAACATTTCGGCGACGTAGCCGTCGTTGAAGGCGCTGGAGGTGATGGAGGTGTCAGCCATGCGGCAAATCTACTGCGGACGTGGTGGTGTTTGGCGGGTTGGGGGTGGGGTGTTGAACTGGGGTGGCTGCCCGCATGCACACGGTATGGCTCGGATCGGCGCGCCATGAGGTCGGCTACGCGAAGGGGCGTGACAGCGATGCTGCCACGCCCTCTGGCGATGATCAGATCCGTTCGCAGACAGACGGCGAAAGTCTGGCCGTATGCCTTCAGGTCGCCGTAGCGTGAGTCACTGGTTCAGGGCTTTCGGACCGAGAGTGACGCCGGCGGTGTCGGCCGAGGTACGCCAACTTTCACCGGACCTCCGCCACCGCCGTCGATAATCGGCCTGCCTGCCGGGCAGGCCGGTGGTGACAATTCGAGGAGGCTCAACTCACCGTCGAAAGTGTTCGTGCGTACGCTGAGCACTGCACAGTCGCGGAGAAACAGAGGATCGCCGTAGCCCGGGCTGTCCGTGCCCCGCGCATTTTCTCCGATAAGCCGAAACTTGAACCGACCTCCCTCGTCCGTTGGCGTGATTGCCTCAAGAAACGAGTAAGAGTTGAAGCCTCGGATCACCCGTTGGGTTTGCAGCGTAAGTGTTGTTCCTACCGCAATACGATAGAACGCGGTAGCGATGCCGAGGTTGTAGTACGTGGCAAAGTCGCCGCCGGGATATTGAATAGTGGAGGCGATGATCGTGCGGCTGTCAGGCGACCAGCTGGTGCGGTTGGCGTTGACCTGTGTGCCGACCGCAAGCGAGAGGCGCTGCACTTGAGCGCTTCGGTTCACGACCACCAGTTCCGCTCCGCCGTTTCGCACCACTGCATACGCAAACCGGCTTCCATCCGGCGCGAACGACACGCGGCCCGGATAGACCTCTGCGTCAGGCCACGGAATCGCCGCTCCGCGGCCGGCGGTGGTGGCGAAGGTTGCGCTGTTCGCGTCCAGCAACAACGTATCGCGCTCGCCAAACAGCATGCCGCCAGCGCCAGTCGTGGATGAAGCGGTACGCCATTGACCGTTCGTCAGTCTGATGATGTTGGTTTGCATGTTGGTCGAGCCCGCGACCACAGCAGACGTCATCGACAGCGCGCGGCCGCCAGGAGCCACGTCGAGAACGTCAAACGCATCGTAATTGCCGGGCCAGAGCAGGGCGTGGGCATTGGCGTCAGTCGTTACGGAGTCATCAGCGGTCGATTGATAGCGGTGAATGCGGAGTGAGAATGCAGGGTTGAACTGGTACCGTGGATAGACGGGTATGCGCACGGTGGTGACGGTTGCGCCGCAGAGTGGTTCACCGGCGCGCGACGATAGGACGCGAAGGGAGCCGTAGGCGTCGGCTTCGTAGACGACGCCACTCGTGTTCCCGACGGGATTCGGCGCGATGTTGTCGCCGTTTGAATTTTCGACGCTGTCACGGGCACCAGCGAGAATCAGGGATTTAACATCTGCCGGCGCCAGTGTCGAATCCATGGCAAGTAACTGAGCGGCAATACCAGCGACGAGTGGAGTCGCGAAGGATGTGCCGGTGACCTCGAAGGGAGTTCCCTCGGCACTTAGGCTGCTGATTTTATCTCCTGGTGCATATACATCGAGTGCTCCGAGCAGCTCGTTCGAGAATCCTGCCCTATTTCCGTTGCGCGTTGACGCTCCGACATGGATGATCCGTTTTGCGAGTGAAGAGTCTGACGCTTTGAGGCTTAACAGTGCTTCTCTTAGCGGTGCGCGTTTCGACACGGGCACCTGTGCGGCATTCCCGGAAATTCCCTCGTTGCCCGATGACTGCACGATGAGTAATCCTGGGAGCGAGTCGAGTAGCTCAGAAATGCCGTCGGACGCCGCACGCAAGTTAAAGGCGTACTTCGCTAAGTTGGAATACGGTCCAAAATCTGATGAGAGGGAAAGCACTCGCGGCCTTATAGCACGGAGCTCAGGCACAACTGTCCTCGCAAAGAAATCTGCATCGGCGCCGTACTCGCTCACCGACTGGAGCGACAGCAGGCGCAGATCTGAATTCCACATTACGCCGGCAATTCCAACGCCATTTCCGCCAACGCCACCGATCAACGCCGCGACCTCAATACCGTGTCGCTCAAGACTATCTCGTTTTGCTGCGTTAGGCGGAAATTGTGTGCTATCGAATCTGACACTGAATCGCTTCATCGTAGCAGATGCTGACGTCTGAAAGTCAGACGGCAGCGCGGAGAAGTTCTGTTCAAGCACAGCGATCCGCGGTCGTGAGAGACCATACGTTCCGTTCTCGCACCACCACGCCTGGGGTAGGCGAAGGGACCGCGACGCCCACGTTTCAGAATTTGCACTGAGATAGTCCGCCCGAAGCAGCCCGGGGCCATCGTTTGGATAAATCGCTCCGTCAGTCCTGATCGGCCCAAAAGTGGTCACGTAAGCGGCCTCGCTCACCGCTGCGTGCGCCCGGATTTGCGACAGGACCGAATCGATCGCGCTCCGTAGCGGTCCTGGGTCTGGAATACGAAACTGGAGATACGAGCGCGAAACCGTGACCAACTGCGCCAAGAATTTGCGCTGAAAGTCCCGGATTGACGCAGCCGATGCCGTCGGCACGAACGTCACATTTACAATGGTTCTGGCATTCGCAGTGGAGTCGGATGGATCATAAAAACTAGGCTCCCGAGCAGGGTCTAGCGCCGACCGCTGGCGCGCTGTCGAGAGCGGCGTAGTATCGAGTGGCGCCGCACACGCCGCCTTATTCCCATTCGCCTTCGTCGCAATCAGTGTTGACCCGACAAACAAGCGCATAGTCCCATTCGTCCGCGCCGTGACGAAGTAGTCTACGAATGCCGACCCGACGTCGCGCCCGCGCGCCCGTAGCGACCCAGTCTCCGCCGGCACCGCGTTGTAGATATCCCAACGCACGCTGCGCGGATCAAACGCCGAGTTCCGGATCCGGAACATGTTGCCGCAGATGTATGTAAGCGCGACCGAGTCGGTCCCCGCCGCATTCGCTGAGATGGTGTCGGCCGGCACCTGCACGGGCGTGTCTGCGCAACCAAGAATCCCTGACACCGCCAGAATCGCCAGACAGGCTGTCATATGTCGGCCCATGCCATCGCCCCGTGAATAAGTCGCATTCGTGTCCAGATAGAATGAGACAGTAGCGGGGGGGCAAGCGCCCGCAAGGACAAGGACGATTCAGTTACAAAAACGTAGCCACACCTGCAGGCCCCGGGCGCAACGTCGAGCTTCGCAAATGCGCCCCGCGCGCAGAGATCTTCAGACGGCAGTGATCATCCGTCACTCATCGATCGCCAGCCTATAGTGATCCAGCAACCCGCCGAGCTGCGCCAGATCTGCCATCAGCGGCGTGACGAGACGCACCGGCGCCAGCGCCTCTGCGGCACGATCAAAGAGCGCCACGACACACTCGTTGGGATCAAATCGTGCGCGAAAATGGATGCCGTCGAATTGTGCATTCAGTGCGTGAATGCGATCGCTGATCGCGCGCGATGTCACATGGTCGTCACCCATCGTGATTGCGCCGGTCACACCAAGCGCCGACAAACCGGCGCCGCCACGCAGGTCGGCGAGCGCAAGCACACGATTGGTTGCCGTCTGCGCCCACGCCCGGGCGCCGATGTCACGCACGGCGATTGCACGGATGCCCGTGACCGGATCCGGCAGCGTCGCACGCCGCAGCAGCGACTCAGCAAACGCGCCCCGGAACGACTCGGCCAGATAACAGACGCGAAACGCATCGGCCGCAGAGTCGAACCGCCCCGCGGGCAACGCGCCGTCGCGCGGACCGTAGTGCAATGCGCCGCCCGCGCCACGCGACTGCAGCACAACGCGCATCAGGGTTGTGTTAATCGCGATATGTGACGTTGGCAGCGCCAGCGTCACGCCCCGCCGTCCTCCATCAACGATTCTGCGGCGCGCACGGCCTGCGGCACTCGGCCCTCGATGAGCAACGCGCGCAGTGTCGGCGCATCGGCGCTGTTCGGATCGCGCAGCGCGTCGAGCTGGCCGGCGTAAACCCACGGCGCGGGCGCGCCGAGCGACCGCCGCACGAGCGCCAGCCCCTCGACTACGCGACCGTCGACAAACTGCCACGCAGGGTAGACAAATTTCCCTGTCGCGAGCGGCAGGGCGAGGATGGTGCCGGCGCGATCACGCTTACGCAACGCCTCGGTACTGGTCAGGCCGAGGATCGTCATCACCTTCCCCGCATCGAGCAGCGCGGTGCTTTCGGCGTAGTGTGCGCGCCAGATCGACGCGCGTGCCTGGGCGGCGGCGAGCGGGTCGACCATCGCCGCCGCAGGGCTGATCTCCGTGAGATTCGCGACCAGCCGAGCGAGCGACCCGCTGCCGGACGGGGCGGCAATGGCGTCAAAGACGAGGTCGTCACTCGCCTGCTGGAGGAGTGAGTCGACGGCCGCGTGGAGGCGGTTGCCGAGTGCGGTACGATGGGCAGATTCGTGTGCTGCCATGTCTGGCTCCGTGGGGTTGCGATACGGAATATACGTACAAGCCACCCGATCGCAACTCTGACGCTCGACGGATCCGGGATGTCACACCGTCCGCGTGCCAGCGATCATGGTGACCAATGCCATCAAAACGCCCCAACCGTGCCCGCCCAGCAGCCGAGCGGGATTCAAAGATTTGCCTCCGCTGCGGCCGGCCGTTCAGCTGGCGAAAGAAGTGGGCGCGGGACTGGGAGGCAGTGAAGTACTGTTCCGATCGGTGCCGGATGGGGAAAGGCAGCTGATGCGCTCGCAGCGGAGGCGAGGCGGTGGCGACAAAAAAGAAATTCCGCAACATCGACGACTACATCGCAGCGCTGCCACCTGAATCGCAGAGCTTTGCGTCGCAACTGCGTGCGCTGGTACATGACACAGTGCCCGGCGTGACGGAGCGCATCAGTTACGACATTCCGACGTTCGACCTGAAAGGTCAGCCGATGATCTACTTTGGCGCGTGGAAGAAGCACATCGGATTTTACCCGGCGACCGGTCGCGTGGTGGCGCATTTCGGGGACGAGTTTGTACCGTACAAACTTGGTCCTGGCACGATTCAGTTTCCGCTCGACACGCCGATGCCGGTCGACTTGATCCGTCGCATCATCGCGTTCCGGGCGAATGAGGTGCAGACGGCGGGGTGAGATGAGCGGCGTTGTGCGACGATTGCGCATTGCGTGCCGCGATGGAGAACGTCAACTGCAGTTAACGCAAGCGCGCTGCGCGCGCCGCAGGGCGCCTTCGGCGCGCGCAAAACTGCATGCCGATCGATTTGCGCCGTGCTCACGGCGTTGTTTACTCAGCAAGCAAATTCGGGCGAGACAAATACAGACTGGCGCGCGAGTGGGCGTGTACGCACTCTTAATAATTGACTTATTGCACCCGTTCGACTCACCGTGCGGGCCTGGCCGGCCGCAGTCACGAGGGTTCCATGCGCAAAATTCTGATTCTTGCCGCAGCACTGGTTGCTTGTGCGAAAGCTGAAAAGCCAGCCACCGACACCGCCGCGGTGGCATCGGCGCCCGCCATGGCGCCCGCACCCGCGCCGGCGCCACTCACGG
>JANMWU010000640.1:0-2841 GCA_031380785.1 Gemmatimonadaceae bacterium | reverse complement strand
CTCGTGCCACTCATCGACGATGACGCACTGCAATGTCTCAAACAGCGATTCCTGATCGTCGCGGCACAACAGCAGTTCGAGTGATTCCGGCGTGGTGATCAACGCCGTCGGCAAGCGTTCGCGCTGCGCCCGCTTCACCTTCTCGGCCGTGTCACCGGTCCGCGATTCTACTGTCCAGGGAATGCCAAGCGCGTCGATCGGGGCTCGCAACGCCTGCTCGGTATCGGCGGCGAGTGCGCGCAACGGTGTGATCCAGAGCACCTGCAACGGCGCATGCGCGCTGCGTTTTTTCTGCCGAGGCGCCGACGAGTTCGCGGCGAGCCACGCGCGTACGGGGCCCAGCCAGGCCGCATACGTTTTGCCGGTGCCGGTGGCGGCGTGAATGAGACCGGATGAGCCGTTCGCGTACGCGTCCCAGACGTCCCGCTGAAACGCGAACGGCTCCCAGCCGTTGCCCTCGAACCATTTCCCGAGCGCGTCGGAACTGCGATCGATCACGCGGGACCCTTGTTCGCGCGCAACATGGCACGGATGGTCTCGAGCGAATCGGCGTCACGCGGCTGCTTGTCGGTGCGCCAGCGCGCAATGCGCGGAAAGCGAACCGCGATGCCGCTCTTGTGTCGCGAGCTTTCCTGAATCCCTTCAAACGCGAGCTCGAACACGAGCCCGGGTTTTACCGTGCGCACGGGGCCGAATTTTTCAAGCGTGTTCTGGCGGACATAACGATCCACTTCCTTGATCTCGACATCGGTGAGACCGGAATACGCTTTCGCGAACGGGACCAGGTTCTCGCCGTCCCAGACGGCGAAGGTGTAGTCCGTGTATAAACCGGCGCGTCGGCCATGTCCCGACTGCGCGTACACGAGCACCGCATCAACCGTCAGCGGCACGACTTTCCACTTCCACCAGTCACCAACCTTCCGCCCAACGCCGTACGGCGACGCGCGACGCTTCAACATCAAACCTTCGGCCCGCATTTCACGTGATTTCGCGCGCGCGTCGTTCACCGCAGTCCAGTCGCCGCTGGCGATAATCGGCGACAGATGGATCGTGCCACCGATCGGCAACGCGCGGATGATTTCTTCGAGTGCCGCGCGACGCTCGATCATCGAGGTCGATCGAACATCGACGCCGCCAAGTTCAAGCAAATCGTACGCGATCATTGCGCACGGCACGTCGGCCAAGAGTTTCTTTGCAATCGTTTTCCGATTGATGCGGCGCTGCAGCTCCGAAAACGGCAACGGTGCACCATCCAGCCACGCCACCAGCTCGCCGTCGATCACGGTGCCATCGCGAAGAAATTCCGCCGTCTGCTCCACTTCGGGAAAGCGACCGGCCAGCAATTCTTCGCCTCGACTCCAGAGCAACGTCTTGCCGCGCCGCCTCACCAGCTGCGCACGAATGCCGTCCCACTTCCACTCCACCTGCCACTCGGCTGCAACCCCAAGTGTGCCGGGCTCCTGCTCCAGTGGATACGCGAGATAGAAGGGATAGGGCCGGCTCCAGTCGGCATCGTCGGTATCGGGATGCATGAGTCGCGCATACCACGCCGCGCCTGGGTCCCACTGCCCCATCAGGCGATGACTGATGGCATCACCTGACACACCGCTGACCTGCGCCAGCGCGCGCACCAGCAACCCGTCGGACACACCCATGCGGAATGCGCCAGTGATCAACTTGTTGAACACAAATCGCGCCGAACCGCGCAGCGTGCGCCAGATCTCCAGCAACGCGGCGCGCTGCAAGGCGGGGTCCATCTGAGCCAGTGGCAGCAGGCGCTGCTCCACCCAGTACACGAGCGACGGGTCTGCCTCGATCTTCTCTGACTCAGGGACGAGCAGCGAGATTGTCTCGGCCAGATCGCCGGCCTGCGCATACGATTCCTCGAACAACCAGTCGGGAATTCCGGCCGCCTCAGCAGCCCATGTGCGCAGATCGGCCGACTTGATCAGTCGCTTCGGGCGACGGCCGACCAGAAACGAAACCGCCCACGCCGCGTCACCGGCCGAGGCGCTGCGGAAGTACGCGACGAGTGCTGCGACTTTTCCCTGCGTCGCAGTGGTGCGATCGATCGCGTCGTACAACTCGGCGAAATCCTTCACTCGGCGTCCGGCGTCGCGGCGGGCGTCGCGTCGCCAGCAGATTCCACAGCGTCGTCACGCTCGCCTTCGTACCGCATTGCGAGGGCGTCGGCCTGCAAACCGTGGTCTCGCAGCCAGCGCACCACCGGCCCGGTGAAACCATGCGTCACCAGTATGCGCGAGGCGCCGGTGGCGTCGAGCGCTGCAAGCAACTGCGGCCAGTCGACATGATCCGACAGCGTAAACCCGCGATCGACGCTGCGACGCCGACGCGCACCGCGCACCAGCATCCACCCGCTCGCGAAGGCGGTCGAATTTGCGCCGAACTTGCGCGCCCACACACTGCCATCTGCATTCGGCGGCGCCACCACGATTGCGCCCGTCGCCACACCACGCTCGGCCGTCGCATACGCGGTCTCCGGAAGCGCTACGCCCGCCGCGCGATACAACGCGGTCATGCGGTCCACGGCGCCGTGTACGAGAATCGGGCCAATCGATGGATCGAGCCCCGCGAGCAGGCGCTGCGCCTTGCCCAGTCCGTAGCCGAAGAGCAGCGACGTGCGACCAGCGGCCACGTTCTCGCGCCACCATGCATTCACGTCGGCGAGCACATCGGCCGGCGAGGGCCAGCGATAGATTGGCAGGCCGAAGGTGCTTTCAGTGATGAAGGTGTGACAGCGCACCGGCTCCCAGGGATCGCAGGTCGAATCGGGATCGGTCTTGTAGTCGCCCGATGCCACCCACACTTCGCCACCAAGCT
>JANMWU010000627.1:0-2561 GCA_031380785.1 Gemmatimonadaceae bacterium | reverse complement strand
TATGACGATCCCGTCACAGGTTACCCGCAGACGTATCCGCGCGACGACTTCGCGCAACCGGAGCGTTACCCGAATGGGCAGACGCTGCCGACGCCGGCAGGCATCGACTTCAAGCCGGGCACATTGCTGGGCAGCGTGTCCGGGGAGCTGGGCCTGCGAAAATACTTAGAGTCGAATGGCCATCAATTGGTCGTGACCTCTGCCAAGGATGGCGCAAATAGCGTGCTCGACCAGGAACTGCACGATGCCGAGGTCGTCATCTCGCAGCCCTTCTGGCCCGCTTACATGACAGCGGAGCGCATCGCCAGGGCGCCGAAACTGAAACTGATCGTGACCGCCGGTGTCGGGTCCGATCACACCGATCTGGAAGCGGCCGCCAGACGCAACATCACCGTGGCCGAAGTGACCTATTCCAACAGCAATAGCGTTGCCGAGCATGTGGTCATGATGATCCTGTCACAGGTGCGCAACTACATTCCTGCGTACAACTGGGTGGTGAAGGGTGGCTGGAACATCGCCGATTGCGTGGCGCGATCCTACGATCTGGAAGCGATGAGTGTCGGTACCGTTGCTGCCGGCCGCATCGGTTTGCGCGTCCTTCGCCTGTTGAAGCCATTCGACGTGAAGCTGCACTATATGGACCGCCATCGCCTGCCCGAATCGGTCGAGCACGAACTCAACCTGACCCATCACACCAGCCTGGAAAGCCTGACCAGGGTCTGTGATGTCGTGACGCTGAACTGTCCGTTGTATCCGGAAACGGAGCACATGATCAATGAAGCCACGCTGAAGCACTTCAAGCGCGGCGCCTATCTGATCAATACTGCGCGTGGCAAGTTGTGTGATCGCGACGCGATTGTTGCAGCGCTGGAAAGCGGCCAGCTAGCCGGCTATGCTGGCGACGTCTGGTTCCCGCAACCACCACCGGCCGATCATCCATGGCGACAGATGCCGAACCACGGCATGACGCCGCACATATCCGGCAGCAGCCTGAGTGCGCAGACACGTTACGCTGCGGGCACGCGTGAAATCATGGAGTGCTACTTCGAGAATCGTCCAATTCGTGATGAGTACCTGATCGTGCACGGCGGCAAACTGGCAGGCGCGGGTGCGCATTCATACAGCGAGGGGAACGCAACCACGGGCTCGGACGAGGCGGAACGGTTCAAACTCTAACTGCGCCTGCAAACGTCACCCTCGCGTGAATCGGGGCCTGGAACGCGAACCAAGCGCACAACGCGTCAACTGCGGTCAGTCAGGTTGCGCGTCAGCACTGCCGAATCAAAGAAATTCCGCAGCGCCTCGCCGAGCGTGTTCACGGCGAGCACCGTGCACAGGATCAACAGTCCTGGGTAAAGCGCGAGCCACGGGTACGAGGTGAGATACGTTTGCGCGCCGCTCAGCATGTTGCCCCAGGATGCGGCCGGGGGTTGCACACCAAGCCCCAGGAACGACAGCGCCGATTCCATCAGAATCGCTGACGGGACACCCACCGTGGCCGCAACCAGCACGGTGGGCACAAGATGCGGCAGCAGGTGACGCACCATGATTGAGAGATGCGGCGTACCGAGTGCCCGTGCGGCTTCCACAAAAGGCTGTTCACGCAACACGCGAAGCTCACCGCGCACCACGCGCGCGGCTCCCATCCACGACGTCGCGGCGATGGCGCCCAGCAGAGTGAATACCGAGGAGCCCATGAATGTGAGCACCAGAATCACCACGAACAGCGCGGGAACCGCGAGCGCTGCGTCGGTGAGGCGCATGAGCACCGCATCCACCCAGCCGCCACCAAATCCGGCCACGGTGCCGATCGTTGTGCCAACCGCCACCGCGAGGAGCATCGCCAGCATGCCAACGGTGAGTGACACGCGCGCGCCCGCCAGCAAGCGTGCCAGCAGGTCGCGGCCACTCTCGTCGGTGCCCAGCGGGTGAGCAACGGTTGGCCCGATGCCGGCAATCGACAGATCCATCGTGAGGGGATCGACGCGATACAATGCCGGGCCCACAATGGCCATAATGATCAGCAGCAGCAAAACAACGGCGGCAAGGCTCAGGTGCCGGTTGCGACCACGGGTGACCGTTGCGGCGCCTGTCATGTAACGCGGATCCGGGGGTCCAGCAGCATTTGTGTCACATCGGCCATAATACTGGCGACGACCACTCCAGCCGAGACGACGAGGGTCACCGCCATCACCAACGGATAGTCACGGCCGAGCGCCGCCTCAACGCCCAGGCGACCCATTCCCGGCCACGAGAACACAGTTTCGGTGATTGCAGCGCCTCCCAGCAGCCGGGGTAACTGCAGCCCGATGACACTCACGACGGAGGCCAGTGTGTGACGCAGTACGTGATGCCACAGCACACGTCGGGGCGGAATGCCGCGCGCTCGTGCGGTGGCCACGAATGGAAGTGCGAGAGCGGTACGAGCGGCCGACCGTGCGTAACGAACCACCTCGGCGCACCCGGCAGCGGCCAGCACCAGCGCCGGAAGAACGAGGTGCCGCGCGCGGTCGAGGAGCCCAATGTTTCCGCCCTCGGTCACCGCGCCGCCGGCCGGCAGC
>JANMWU010000585.1:0-1765 GCA_031380785.1 Gemmatimonadaceae bacterium | reverse complement strand
TAGGGGGTGAAGGCTCCGGCATCGCGCTTGCGCTCAAGGCTCGGCATCGGTGACGTCTTCAACCTGCCGCGCGTGACGGCGTAGCGGAATAGGCCCGCCAGCACGCGATGCTTCTTGGCAATCGTCTGGGCACTGGTGCCTTCGCGATGGACGAACCGCGAGATCACGCCTGAGCGGATGCAGCGCAGTGGCACCGAGCCGATCGCTCGGCTGAACGAGGACAGGATCGCTGCCTCGTTAACGAAGCGCTTGCCGAGGTTGCGATGGTGTCGGACGTAGTCGGCAATGGTGGTGGCTGTGCTCATAGCAGCGCCCCCAGGTCCAGTTCGGCGACCTGACGCAGGCCCCGCATGTCGATCTTCGTATAGATGCGTGTGCTGCTCATGCTGCGGTGGCCGAGATGATCGGCGATCTGCTTCAAGGTGAAGCCCGCATCCATGAGCTGGCCCGCGCAGGCATGGCGCAGGCAGTGGGCGCCGACCCTGTCGAGCGTTACGCCCTGCTTCACCAACCGCATCCTCACCATCGCGCTGATGCTGGCGCCCGACAGCGGCCGGTGCGGCGCCTTGATGGTCAGGAACACGGCGCGCTCGGAGCACCGCGGTCGGGCCTCCCGCAGATAGCGCAGGATGGCGTTGCCGACCGGTACGGCCAACGGATAGGTCTGAGACCGTCGCACCTTCGGCCGCGTCACGTGCAGCATCTCGGCCGACCAGTCGATGTCGCTGAGCGTCAGTCGCTCGACCTCGCCGCGGCGCAGCCCGTAGTGGATCAACAGCGACAAGATCGCGTGGTCGCGGATCGTGACGGGATCGCTGCCCGTCGCCGTAGTGTCGAGCAGCCGCCCCACATCGTCGATGGGTGGCGCCTTCGGAACGTCCGCTAGCGCGTAAAGACGAGGGAGATCGATGCCGACCGAGATGCTCGATCCGCACCATCCCTGGTGAGCAGCGTATCGAAAGAAACTGCGCAGGCTGCCACCCAGTGCATGCAGCGAGCCGCGGCTCCAGCCGCGGCGCGCCGCGCCGTCCAAATAGGCGTCGATCTGGTGGATGCTCACGTCGGCAAGCGACCGAGCCCGCGCCGGCAGCGTTGCGAACAACCAACGCATGCGCTCATTGCACGTCGCGATGGTGACCGGCGACAACCCGCGCTCGATGCGCATGTACTCGGTGAACGCCTCCAGCTCCTGAGCGAACCGGACTGGTGGCTCTGGCTCTACCGCCAGCGCGCCAATGCTGCTCAGCCAGTCCGCACCGAAATGACGGATCATGCTGGCGGTATGCTCCGACGGCCGCCGCCCGTTGCTCAGCCGGATGCGTGCTTCCAGTTGCGCGGCACTTATGCTGGAGCCCTGGCGATGAGCGACCTCCGCCACGATGTGTAGCACCCAGGCGACCCGCTCCAGCGTCGAGCGGGAATACCCTTCTGATTGCAGTCGACGCAGATAGCGCTCGCGGGCCTCGAAATGTGGGCTGGCTCGATAGCGAGCCAGCACAGTCGGCCTGTTGAACAACTCGGCATACATGATCGATCCTCCGCCGTTGGTGGCGGGACTGATCAATCGCACTGGAATATGTGGCGTAAGATGCTCGCAAGTGCGCTCCACAGGCATTTTAGCACAGCCTGCGCCACATATCGGGCTGCGCCACATACATGTAAATATGTGGTGCACAACATATCTATCAGAACGCCAAGCAGGAGGCCTTCTGGGGTCCGGTCGAGGGCCGGCTGATGGCCATGCTGGAGCACGTGCCGGACCTGA
>JANMWU010000550.1:0-4264 GCA_031380785.1 Gemmatimonadaceae bacterium | reverse complement strand
GATGCTCGGCGTGCACGTGAACAATCCGATGTCGGTGTACAGCTTGGCCGTGCGCGAGTGGTAGTTGCCGGTGCCGATGTGCACATAGCGTCGGATTCCATCCGGTTCACGGCGCACCACCAGCGCGGTCTTGGTGTGCGTCTTGAGACCAGGGACACCGTAGACCACATGCACACCGTAATTTTCGAGCGTGCGCGCCCACGCGATGTTGTTCGCCTCATCGAATCGCGCCTGCAGCTCGATCAGGACCACCACCTGCTTTCCACGTTCAGCCGCTTCGATCAGTGACCGCACGATCGCCGTCTCGCCGGACGTGCGGTAGAGCGTCAGCTTGATCGCCAGGACGTGCTCGTCGTTCGCGGCCCGCTCGAGAAACAGTTCGACCGTGTCCTTGAAGCTTTCAAACGGGTGATGCACGAGAATGTCGCGCTCGCGGATCGCATCGAAGATGTTCGGCGTCTGCAGCAGCTCCACCGGCACCGCCGGAGTAAAGGGCGGAAAGCGCAGCTCCGGCAGGTCAATTGCAGCAGCGAGCGACATCAGGTCGCCCAGATCGAGCAGCAGCCCCGGCTCGTCCACATCGCGCTCCGTGAGCGGCAGCGCGACGATCAGTGCATCCTCTTCATCGCGCAGCTCTTCCATCAGGAGTGTGCGCAGCTCATCGGGCATGCCGGTCTGCACCTCGAGTCGCACCACTTCACCGAACTTGCGCTCAAACACCTGACGCTCGACAACCGACAGCAAGTCGTCGTCTTCCTCCACGCCGGTGAGCTCGAAGTCGGAAAAGCGCGTGATCCGGAACGCATGCCAGCCCATCACTTCCATGCCCGGGAAAAGCGAGCCGAGATTCACGCCGATCACTTCTTCTATCGGCACGAACTGACCTGTCTTGCCTGCTGGGACCCACCGAGCCAGCGACTTCGGCACCTTCACGCGTGCAAAGTGCTCCACACCGCTCTGCGGATCGCGTACGCGAACTGCAAGTGACAGCGAGAGATTCGAGATGTATGGAAACGGATGCCCCGGATCGACCGCCAGCGGCGTGAGCACCGGAAACACCTGCGATTCGAAGAACGCGTCAACCACCAGCCAATCGGCCGGCGTGAGATCGTTCATCGTCACAAGCTTCACGCCGTGTGCGCTGAGTGCCGGCAGCAGGTCATCGGTAAGGCAGCGGCGCTGCAACTGCAGCAGTTCGTTCACCCGCTTCTCGATCGCCAGCAGCAATTCGGCAGGCGAGAGGCGTTCCTGCGGATAGCCGCTCTGACCGTTCTTGACCTTGCGACGCAGTCCGCCTACACGGACCATGTAGAACTCGTCGAGGTTCGAGCTGAAGATGGCGAGGAATTTCAGGCGCTCGAGCAGTGGTGTGCGCGGATCGCGCGCCTCGTTGAGCACCCGCGCATTGAACTCGAGCCAGCTCAGTTCGCGACTGAAGAACAGATGCGCTTCACCTGCCGCGCCAACCGATCCCATGGCATCGGCGTCCGCATCGCCGCCTCGTTTTATCTGCTTCCTACGTGTTGCCATGCTCTCCCCGCAGTGGCAGCGCGGGCCTGTGCGGCCGCACCGTCGTCCCGGCGGTCAGCCCGGACGGCCAACTGCCACGATGGCATTCAAGATGAGCGCGCTCAAGGCCGCCAGCATCCCGGCCGCCGGAATCGTGACGACCCAGGCCCACACGATGTTGCCCGCGAGGCCCCAGCGGACGGCGCGAACACGATTGGCAGTACCAACACCAACAATCGCGCCGGTGATGGTGTGCGTGGTGCTGACCGGGATGCCGAATTTCGACGCCAGCAGGATTACGATCGCCCCACCGGTCTCGGCACAGAACCCTCCGACCGGCCGCAGTTTGGTGATACGCGTGCCCATGGTGTGCACGATGCGCCAGCCGCCGAACAAGGTACCCATGGCGATCGAGAAGTAGGCTGCGATTTCAACCCACAGCGGGATCGTCGTCATGTCCGGCACATAGAAAGCGCTCAGGAGTCCCGTGGTGTACGGTTCGAACAACTTGCGGACCGACGGGGATGCCAGCAGACCAACGATGATGCCCATCGTCTTTTGTGCATCATTGCCTCCGTGCGCAAGGGAAAGCAGCGCCGAGCTGGCCAGCTGTGCGGGCCTGAAAAACCGGTCGACCTTACCCGGTGACATCGTCGAAAATGCGTTGTATACGACGACCATCAGCGTCATGCCGAGCAGTGCGCCGAGCGCCGGTGAGATAACGATCGCTGACAGTGTTTCGATCCACTTCGGCCCCCACTTCAGCGCCTCGAAGCCCTTGCTGGCCACTGCAGCACCGGCGAAACCGCCAATCAGTGCGTGCGAAGAACTGGACGGGATGCCGAACCACCACGTAATCAAATTCCAGATTATCGCACCTATTAGCGATGCGGCGATCACATTGGCAGAAATTGCATTCTGATCGACGTAGCCCGAGCTGATGGCCTTGGCCACCGCGGTGCCGACGGTGAACAGGGCCACGAAGTTGAACGTCGCGGCCCAGAGCACCGCTTTGAACGGACTGAGCACGCGCGTGCCAACGATTGTCGCGATGGAGTTGGCCGAATCGTGGAATCCGTTGATGAAGTCAAAGACGAGCGCGACCATCACGATTCCGATCACGTACGCAATCACGGCAACTCAGCTGTTCTTGAGCGAAATACTCTCAAGCGCCAGCGACACGTAGTGGCACTCATCGATCGCTGTTTCGAGCGAGTCGTACAGGTCCTTCCATTTCATGACTGTCAGCGGATCGGGCGTGCCGGCAAACAGGTTGCCGAGCGTTTCGTGATAGATCGCATCCGCCTGCTCTTCAAGCCGCTTGATGCGCACGCCATGTTCATACACCGTCTGCGGCTTCTTCATCGCGGCGACTGCTTCCCGGATCTGCACGCACGCCTCGCCCAGAACCGAGCAGAGGCGAATGGCAGGGTCTCGCGCCTCGGTGATCCGGTAAATCTGCGCGCGGCGCGCCGAGCCATCGATCAGATCCACAACGTTGTCGAGGCGTGTGACCAGCGTGTGGATGTCCTCGCGATCGAGCGGCGTGACGAACGTCGTGTCTACCTTACGATTCGCCTCGGCGGTCAGGCGGTCGGCCTGGTGCTCGAGATTCTTGATGTTGGTCTGAAACTCATCCAGGCGAGAAGGGTCCGCGTACAACTGTTGCAGCGTATTGGCCGAGAGAACAAGAATGCCGGCCATTTCAGCGAAGAGATCGAAAAAGCGATCATCGCGTGGGATCAGACGCACGGAGAGGGAGCTCCAGAAAAGATTGGGCGCCGGCATGATACTGCCGGCACGAACTGCGCGCGGAAGTTAGAGGACGAGATCGCCGTGTCGGATAATCGACACGCGACCGTTACATGTACGCGCGGCTGCCGCCCACAATCTGCTGTGTGAGCCGCCGTTCGAGGCGATCCGGCAACGCAAACCGTCGCACGAGGAGCACGCCCGCCACGAAACCGCCGACGTGCGCCCAGACGGCAACGCCGCCCGACGGATCAGCCTGCAGCATTGTCAGCTGCGGCAGTCCGGCCAATATCTGAAGTGCAAACCACCACAGCAGCACCAGCCAGGCCGGGAAGTGGAAGAAAAAGATCGGCGGGAAGTACATGCGGACGCGGTGCCGTGGAAAGAGCACCAGATAGCCGCCCATTACACCCGAAATCGCACCCGACGCGCCGACGGTCGGAATCGGTGACGCCGGCGACAGGGCCACATGAAGCGCGCCGGCGGCGAGGCCGCAGATGAGATAAAACGCCAGGAAGCGGCGCGGCCCCATCAGGTCCTCGACATTGTCACCGAAGACCCAGAGGAAGAGCGCGTTGCCCAGCAGGTGTCCCCAGCTGCCATGCAGAAACATGGAGGTGAGCGGGGTCAGCCAGTTGATGGCCGAGCGATCGACGAGGCAGGCCCATCCGGCGCCCATAGGCACGGCTTGTCCGACTGGCGCCAGCCTCGTCACTTCTCCGGGCACGAGACCGAACTCGCACACGCTCTTGATGAGTGCGGTTCCGTCGGCGCCGGCCCCTTGGCCCAGCAGCCACGTTGCGAGCATCAGGCCGAGTATCGCCCATGTCATGACGGGGCGGGTTTCGGTCGGGTTTTCGTCGCCGATCGGGAACATGACTCGCGGGTGGGAGGCGGTGAGCTGCGGAAGCTAACGCCTCCCGATCACGAGGCCGATCAAGGGCACGATCAGGATTTCGGTGACAGTGCACTCAGTCAATCCCAATTGACTGAGTGCACTGTC
>JANMWU010000505.1:0-2309 GCA_031380785.1 Gemmatimonadaceae bacterium | reverse complement strand
TCTCCTGCACCGCACTCCGTTCTCCGCCATCCGACGGCGAAATCAGCGCAGCGCGGACGAGATACGTGTTCCCGACTTTCTGTATTCGACCTTCGACGACAACGGGCACACCTTCGCGCACCGCAATCTCACGCGCCAGCGCGGCAGACACTCGCGACGCCGCTGGCTTCTGCATCCGCTGCAGCGCCGACATCGTGGCGGCCGGCGTCATCACCGTCACGATCTTCGATTCCTGCAACTCCGTGCGCAGTGCTTCCGACAACAGGTCGCCGAGCGTCGAATCGGCGGTTCGATTCTCCACGTTGGCCACGATCACCGTCTGCGGCGCATCGAACGCGACAGCCTGCTGCGTTCCTGATTTGCCCGGTGAGAACATCACCGCGAGCCCGGCGACTGCGGCGACCGCGGCGCCGCCGCCGAGCAGCCGTGCGCGTGCCGAAGATTTGCGCGGCGGTGGCGTCTGCACCTCGAACTGCTGCGTCGGTGTGCGGAACGTTCCTGAGTGAACGGGCTCGGCCGGCAACGGCGTCAACTCAGCCGTGAAGCGCTGCTGTTCGAGCGCGTCGGCCAGAGCGTCTGCCGTGGGCCAGCGCATCTCGGGATCCTTTTCGAGACAGAGCATGATCACCGCCGCCAATCCCGGCTTTACCGGCGCCACGTTCTGCAACGGCACCGGCATCTGCGACACCTGCGCCACCAGCATCCGCGCCGCACTCGGATCGGTGAATGGTGGCTTGCCGCTGAGGAGTTCATACGCCACGCAGCCGAGCGCGTAAATGTCCGCTCGCGCGTCCACTGTCGCATCGCCGGCGGCCTGTTCGGGCGACATGTACGCCGGCGTGCCTACCGCCAGCCCCGATGTGGTCAATCCGGTGGAATTGGCGACAGCTGCCGTCAGCGCCTTTGCAACGCCGAAATCCACCACGACAGCGTGACTCTCGTGCAGCAGAATGTTGCCGGGCTTGATGTCGCGGTGCACGATGCCCTTGCGATGTGCGGCGCCCAGCGCGCGCGCAATGTCGACCAGAATCGGCAGCGCGTCGCGAGCCGACATCACGCCTTTCTGGATGCGTTCGCGGAGTGATTCTCCCTCGACGAATGGCATGGTGTACCACAGCAATCCCTCGGCCTCACCGGCGGTGAGCAGCGGCACGATCATGGGATGCTGCAGGCCCGCAGCGAGCTGCACCTCGCGGCGGAAACGCTCACGATTCACGCCGGCCGCGAGCTCGGGCGTCAGCACCTTGATGACGACGTTCCGGCCCAGCGCGACATCGGTGGCCAGGAAAACGCGACTCATGCCACCGCCGCCGAGTTCGCGCACGACGCGGTACTCGTCGCCGAGGGCGAGCTCGAGGTGTTCCTGGAAGGATGCCGACACGGATAGGATAGAGGTACTCGGGATCAAAGCTATCGATCTGACACTCCCCGGACTACATGCGTTGTACCGGCCGGGTTCCTCTCTGCTGCGATTTATATCCTATCCCTGCTGCGCCGAGACCGTCCCTTTGCGTTCCAGCTTGCCCCAGCCGACGAGTCCACCACGTGCCGCGGCGATGAACGATTTCACCACCACCCAGTACATGATCTGGCGATAGGCTAAACGCTGGATGAGGATCAGCCAGGTAAGGCGACGCTCCTCGTTGGGCTCGAGCAGGAATGCGATCACCGCAGCCACCCAGTCCATCAGCAGGAAAAGCAGATAGATCGCCGCCAGTTGCGCGCCGGTGTGCCAGGCGAACGTGGCACCGTGTTGGAGATACGTGATCCACACACTGACCACGCTGAACAGGAAGATCAGATCGGCCAGTGGTGAAATTGCAGTGAAAAAGAGCTGGAAGAGCAACGTATTCGGCATCGCAATCGTGCCGAGCGTACCGTACTTCGGGCGCAGCAAGGTTCCACGGTGCTTCCATACGCACTGCAGTGTGCCGAAGCTCCAGCGGAAGCGTTGCTTGAGCAGCGTGGCGAAGGTGTCGGGCGCTTCGGTCCACGCAATCGCCTTGTCCGCATACGCGATGCGCCAGCCGCGTTTCCGCAATTCGATCGTGAGGTCCTGATCTTCTGCGAGCGTGTCGTGCGTGAAGCCACCGGCCTCGATCACCACCGCGCGGCGCCACGCACCCACTGCGCCCGGTACCACCGTGATGCAGTTCAGCAAGTCAAAGGCGCGCCGATCGACGTTCTGACTGGTGACGTACTCCAGCGCCTGCCAGCGCGTGACGAGATTGAGACGGTTTCCGACCTTCGCGTTGCCGGCCACAGCACCGACCGCCGGATCGCTCAGCGGACGCACGAGTTCCGCCACC
>JANMWU010000486.1:0-2225 GCA_031380785.1 Gemmatimonadaceae bacterium | reverse complement strand
GTCTTGTGCGCGAGATCCGCGACGTACCCAATCGACTCGGCGTACGCATTTCGCACCGTGGCGTACAGTTGCGCCAGTTGCTTATAGGTGCCGATGAAATCGACCAGCTCCTTCGCGGGCGAGAGAATCTCCCACAAGTTCTCGATGTCCTTGTATGCTTCGTAAAACAGTTTCCGCGTGACCGGATCGAGAAACCGACCGTACACCAGCTGCTCGAGACGTGCGTCGGCATCGACCGAGTCGCCGGCCCCGAGAAACTCGACCTGTGCGTTGCGCAGTCGCGCCAGCAGGTCGGCGAGCAGCACATCGAGATCCTCGATGACGCCCGACATCTCGTCCGAGTCGAAGGTCAGCGCCTTCTTCAGCTCTCGCAGCACGCCGACAAAGTCGATCACCAGGCCGATGCGCTTCTGCACATCATCCGCGTCGACATACGGCCGGTTCACGCGCGCCACGGCCTGCAACAGCACATGGTCACGCATCGGCTTGTCGAGATACAGGCAATACAAGACTGGCGCGTCGTAGCCCGTCAGGAGCTTGTCCGTCACCACGAGAATCTTCGGATTCTGCGCAGGCTTCTTGAACAGCGAACGCACGTCCGCTTCGCGCTCTGCGGAGATCTGCAGCTTCGCGACCAGCGGCCGATCGACGATATCGGCTGCGCTCTCCGTGTACACCGCTTCAACCCACCCGGCCGGTAACAGCGCATCCAGCGCTTCCTTGTACTTCGCGCACGCCTCGCGATCCACAGCGACGACGAACGCCTTGTACCCCAGCGGCTCCACGTTCTCCAGAAAGTGCTGCACGATGTACGCTGCCACGTTCTTCACCCGCGCATCCGCCTTCAGAAACGTCCGCAGGCCCACCGCCCTGTCCAGCACGGCGTTCAGTTCGTCGATGTCGGTGACGCCTTCCGATCCGGCCAGCTGAAAGAACTCCCTGTCCAGCTGCTCCAGCGGCACGGTCATTTCACTCGGCGCCAGCACATGCTTGATCGGCAGCGTCGTTTCGTCCTCGATCGACTCGCGGATGGAGTACTTGTCGAGATAGCCCTTGTCGTCCTCTGCACCGAAGATCTTGAACGTGCCGCGCCCCTGCTCCGTCCCGGCGATTGGCGTACCAGTGAATCCGATCACGGTGGCATTCGGCACCGATGCCATCAGATATGTGCCGAGGTGCTTCGCCACCGAGCGGTGCGCCTCGTCGATGAAGACGTAGATATTATCTCGCTCAGACGAGTCCTTCCGGATCTCGTCGAACTTGTGGATCATGGCGATGATCAGTCCGCGGAAGTCGGCGTCGAGCAACTCCTGCATTTCGGCCTTGTTCCGCGCGCGTTTGATGGCGATGTCATCGCCCTGCATCTCGCCGAGCACACGCTCCACCCAGCCTTTCAGCTGGCCCTCCAGCTCAGTGCGATCAACTACCAGAATCACGGTAGCGTTCGCGAATCGATCCTTCTGTCCGAGGATCAGCTTCGACGCGGTCAGCAGTGTGAACGTCTTGCCTGATCCCTGCGTGTGCCAGACGAGTCCGCGCGTTTTCGTTGGATCGGCACAGCGCGCGACGACGGCGTCGATCGCGCGACGTTGGTGCTCTCGGAGCACCGACTTCTTCGTTTCGCCGTCCTGCACATAGAACAGGATCCAAAGCTGGAGCGTGCGCAGGAACTCCGTGCGCTCGAAGAACGCCTGTACTGCAAATCGATACGACTCGTCCGGCGTCTGCTTCCAGCGCGCCATATCGCGACGCGTGGTGTTCCAGGTGACACCGTACCAGTAGTCCAGCAGATGGGTGACATTGAACAGCTGCGGTGCACCGAGCAGTTCGGGTGTCTCGCGCTGATAGCGGCGGAGCTGCGTGATGCCGCGCTCGATCGCCTTGCCGTCCGTCGGATTCTTGTGCTCGACGAGGCAGACGGGCACGCCGTTGATGACGAACATCACGTCGGCGCGATTGCTCGTCGTCTGCCCTGCCGGTTTCAGCAACCACTCCCACGTCACTTCGAAGCGGTTCGCCTCGACATGGGCGAAGTCGATCAGCGTCACGCGTTGCTGTCGCTTTTCGGTTTCGTCGTACCAGCCGCGCTCACCGCGCAGCCAGAGCAGGATTTCGCGGTTGCCATCCATCGTGGCCGGGAGGGCGTCGATCGTTTCGATGATCGAGTTGACGGCGGCAGCCGTGAGCCACGGGTTGAAGCGGGTAAGCGCTGCGGAGAGGGCGTC
>JANMWU010000482.1:0-24984 GCA_031380785.1 Gemmatimonadaceae bacterium | reverse complement strand
AAGGGGTGGATTCAGGAAGCGGCGAAGCGGATGCTGATGAACAACCTCGACCCTGACGTGGCCGAGCGACCGGAAGATCTGGTCGTTTATGGCGGACGCGGCAAGGCGGCGCGTGACTGGCAATCGTACGAAACGATCGTGCGCACGCTGGACCGATTGCGAAATGATGAGACGCTTCTCGTACAGTCCGGCAAACCGGTGGCGGTGCTCGAAACTCACCCGATGGCTCCGCGCGTGCTGATTGCAAACTCGAACCTCGTGCCGCGCTGGGCGACGTGGGAGGAATTCGACAGGCTCGACCGACTCGGCTTGATGATGTACGGCCAGATGACGGCCGGCAGCTGGATCTACATCGGCACGCAGGGAATTCTGCAGGGCACGTACGAGACCTTCGCGGCGGCAGCGGCACAACATTTCGGCGGCACACTCGCAGGCACGATCACCGTCACAGCGGGACTCGGCGGCATGGGCGGTGCGCAACCGCTCGCGGTATCACTTGCCGGCGGCGTGTCCATCTGTATCGAGATCGATCCAACGCGCATTCAGCGCCGTCTCGACACGCGCTATCTCGATACAGTGGCGACGTCACTCGACGATGCGATACGTATCGCGCAGAAAGCGCGCACCGAACGGCGGGCACTGTCGATCGGCGTGCAGGGCAACGCTGCGACCATGCTGCCGGCCATGGTTGCGCAGGGATTCACACCTGATCTCGTCACGGATCAGACGTCGTCCCACGATCCGCTGATCGGGTACCTGCCACTGCTGGCGGCCGACGAGGACGCGGACTCGCTGCGTCGGAACGCACCTGACGAGTATCTGGCGCGTGTCCGCGATGCGATGGTGGCACACGTCGAGGCAATCGTGACGATGCAACGCCGAGGAGCAGTCGCGTTCGACTACGGCAACAATCTGCGTACGCAGGCGCAACTCGCTGGCTACGCCGATGCATTCAGCTATCCCGGATTCGTACCGGCGTTCATTCGCGAGAGCTTCTGCGAGGGCCGCGGGCCATTCCGCTGGGTGGCATTGAGCGGTGATCCCGCCGATATCGCAGCCACCGACGCCGCGATGCTGTCACTCTTTCCCGACGACGCACGCTTGCAGCAGTGGCTTGGCTGGGCCGGCGAACGGATTGCGTTTCAAGGGTTGCCGGCGCGCATCTGCTGGCTGGGCTATCGGCAACGCGACAAGGCCGGTCGTCTCTTCAACGCCATGGTGCGCGACGGCCGAGTGAAGGCACCGATCGTGATCGGCCGCGACCATCTCGACGCGGGATCGGTGGCAAGTCCATATCGCGAAACGGAAGCGATGCGCGATGGCAGCGATGCGGTGAGTGACTGGCCGTTGCTGAATTTCGCGACCGGTATTGCGAGCGGTGCCGCGTGGATGAGTTTTCATCACGGAGGCGGTGTCGGCATGGGCTACAGTCAGCACGCGGGACTGGTCGCGGTTGCTGACGGCAGCGCGGAAGCGGATGAGCGGTTGCGTCGGTGTCTGACGAATGATCCGGCGATGGGCGTCATCCGTCACGCCGACGCTGGATACGAGACCGCGCTGCGCGCCGTGAGAGAACGAGGACTGGACATGCCATCGCTGGAGCACACCTGATGCTGACTTCTGCAGGACTCTCGACGTTTGCGCGTGCGCCGCTGGCAACGCTGGACGCCGACTGGCACGCTGACGCAGCCATTCTTGGCGTTCCGTTCGATATCGCACCGGGCTTGCTGCCAGGTGCACGTTTTGCACCGCAGGCCATTCGCGAGGCTTCGCTGCGATACGCGGTACCGCCGGAAGGGCTGTGGAACTGGCACACCAACGAGACGATTCTCTCCGGTCGCACCCTGCGCGACGTCGGCGATGTAGACTTTCCGAGTTTCGAACCGGTGCCGGCGCATGTGCGTATCGAGGCCGCCGCGCGCGCGGTGCGCGCGCACTGCACGCTGCCGCTCTTCATCGGCGGAGATCACTCTGTGAGTTATCCCTTGCTCCGCGCGTTCGACGACGTGGATGAACTGCATGTGGTGCAACTCGATGCGCGTCTGGATTTCACAGATATGCGCGACGACACGAAATGGTCGAACTCGAGTCCGTTCCGGCGCGCGGTGGAAGCACTGCCCAACCTCGCGCACATCACGACCATCGGCTTACGCGGTTCGCGCACTGATCGCGAAGCGGTCGCGGCTGCCAGGGCGCGCGGGCACACACTGGTACACGCCGACCGGGTCAGCCGCGAAGGACAGCTGCCTCGCGCCACGCTGCCGGCCGGCAAGTACGTTTACCTCTCCATCGATGTGGACGTGTTCGATCCGGCGGTGCTCCGCGGCACGTCAGGTCCGGAAACCGATGGCCTGAGCTATCGCAAGGTCACGAACATCCTCAGAGATGTCATCGGCGCAAACACGATTGTCGGTGTGGATTGCGTCGAATTGTCGCCAGGGCTCGACGCCAGCGGCGCAAGTGCGCCGGTCGTGGCGCGATTGCTGGTTGAGACCCTTGGCATGGTGCTCCAGTGATCGTTGACCAGCTGCTCACCAATGTGGCGCAGTTGGTGACGCCGTCGGGAACCGGTGCACAGCGCGGGCGCGAAATGCGTGAGCTCGAGATCATTCGCGACGCCGCCGTCGCCATCTCGGCTGGACGCATTGTCTGGTGCGGACCGCGCACGGAGTGGAGTGGCAAGGCCGAGTATGAGACCGATGCCGGCGGCTGCGCGGTTGTGCCGGGACTGGTCGATCCGCATACACACGCGGTGTGGGGCGGTGATCGGCTGCGCGATTTCGACGCCCGCGCGAGCGGTGTTTTGTACGAGGAAAATCTGCGATCGGGCGGCGGCATTCAGTACACCGTCGACCGTACAAACGAGAGCGATCCGGAAACTCTACTCGCCAGCGCGCAGCGTCGCGTTGAGCGCATGATGTACGCCGGCGCGACAACGATCGAGATCAAGAGTGGCTATGGCTTCACCTGGCCAAATGAGAAGCGGATGCTGAATATCGTGCGCGCGCTTTCGTCGCATGTGCCGGCTCAGCTCTGCGCAACGATGCTCTTTCATCTGCCGCCGCGTGACGCGAGCGAACGCAGTGAATATGTCCAGCAGGCGGTGCGCGACTGGATTCCGGAGCTGGCCGCGGAGGATCTGGCTGGCGCCGTCGACGTCTTCATTGAGCGCGAGGCATTCACGATTGACGAAGCCGATCTGCTGCTGCGAGCCGCGCGTCACGCCGGACTTGGATGCAAGGCACACGTCGATCAGTTCTCGGCCATGGGCGGAACCGAGCTTGCGATCCGGCATGGGGCGCTGAGCGTCGATCATCTGGAAGTGAGTGGTCCGACACAGATAGCGGCGCTGGCCGCCAGTTCGACTGTCGGCGTGGTGCTCCCCGGTGTCACGCTGCACCTTGGATTGCCGGCGGCGCCCGCGCGCGCATTGATCGACGCGGGTGCCGTGGTCGCTGTCGGCACTGACTGCAACCCCGGTTCGTCTCCACTCTTCTCGATGGCCCTCGCGATGGCGCTGGCAGTGCGACTGAATGGACTGACGCCGGCTGAAGCGCTGACGGCGGCGACCGCCAATGCTGCGGCGGCGCTGGGCCTCAGCTGCGTCGGCCGGATCGCGCCTGAGATGTGCGCTGATTTTCTGATCCTTCGCAGCGCCGACTGGCGCGACCTGCCTTACACGCTGGGTGACGACGTGGTTGATCGCGTTTTCATCGCCGGCAATGAATTCGACTGATGACCAACGTGACCACGGACACGTCGCCGGTTGCGATCGGACTTTCACTCACCGTGGATGATGTTGCGCGCGTCGCACGGCACGGTGCCCGCGTGCAGCTTGCCGAGGAAGCCCGGCCGCGCATCGTGCGAAGCCGTGAGTATGTCGATGGTCTGGTCGCGGCCGACAGAACGGTGTACGGCATCACGACCGGATTCGGGCGCCTGGCGTACATCCGCATCGCGGCCGGTGACGTCCGTCAGCTGCAGCGCAATCTGCTTATGTCGCATGCCATGGGCGTGGGCGCTCCGCTGGCCCGCGATGTGGTACGGGGTATGCTTTTGCTGCGCGCGCAGTCGCTGTCTTTCGGAGCCAGCGGCATCCGCATGGACGTAATCGAGTTGCTGATCGAGTGCCTCAATCGCGGCGTGCATCCGGTGATTCCCTGTCAGGGCTCGGTCGGCGCGAGTGGCGATCTGGCACCGCTGGCCCATATGGCATTGCCATTGATCGGTGAAGGGAAGGCGGAGGTTGGTGGCGAGATCCTCAACGGCCGTGATGCGTTGGCGCGCGTCGGCCTGACACCGGTTGTGCTGGAAGCGAAAGAGGGACTCGCGTTGATCAATGGCACGCAGGCCATGACTGCGATCGGAGCACTGGTCGTGCATGATGCACAACGACTGGCAACGCTGGCTGACATCGCCGGTGCGATGTCGCTCGAAGCGCTCAAGGGAACCGCTACCGCGTTCGATGCGCGCGTCACCAGCGTGCGCAGCCACCCCGGTGCCGCCGCGTCGGCGAATAATCTGCGTCGGCTCGCCAAGGACAGTCCGATCCACATTTCGCATCTCGATTGCGACAAGCTGCAGGACGCGTACAGCCTGCGCTGCATGCCGCAGGTGCACGGCGCCAGTCGTGACGCGCTGACGCATGTGGCCGACGTCATCACGCGCGAATGCAACGCCGTCACCGACAATCCGCTGATCTTCGCGGACAGCGACAGCGTGATTTCGGCCGGCAACTTTCACGGTCAGCCGGTGGCGCTGGTGATGGACTACGCGAAGATCGCGATCGCCGAGCTCGCAAACATCAGCGAACGCCGCGTCGAGCACATGCTCGATCCGGCAGTCAGCGGGCTGCCCGCATTCCTGTCGCGTCAGGGCGGACTGAACTCCGGTCTGATGATCAGTCAGTACACGGCGGCCAGTCTGGTGAGCGAGAACAAGGTGCTCGCCCATCCAGCCAGTGTGGACAGCATTCCGACCAGTGCCAACCAGGAAGATCACGTCAGCATGGGCACGACCAGCGCGCGGCAGTGCGCGATGATTCTCGAAAATGCGTCATGGGTGATTGCGATTGAGCTGCTGAACGCGGCCGAGGCGCTCGACTTTCATCAGCCGCTTGTGCCTGGACCAGGTGTGGGAGCGGCGCGTGACGCAGTCCGCAGCGTCGTGCCGCCGTTGTTGAATGACCGGATGCTGACGCCGGATCTCGAGGCGGTTCGCACGCTGATGCGTGAAGGCACGTTGCGCGCCAGCGTCGAAAAGGCGATCGGACCGCTGGAGTGAGAGCCGCAGTCGTTCGCGCGCTGCTCTCAGCGCGTTTCGAGAGCCGTCGTTCTCTCAGCCCAGCTGGTCATTGCATCGTCGAGCAGTCGCTGTGCTGCGCCGAGTTCCTTCTCGAGCCGTCCTGCTTCGCGCGCCCTCCCGGGCGAACCGTCATACAGGTCACCATCTTCGAGCTTGCGCTGCACCTGACGCACGCGTTCCTCGAGCCGCATGACTTCCCGTTCGGCATCCTCGGCAGCTTTCTTCGCCTGCTTTTTCGCGTTCGCGTCCTTGTCATCAGCGCCCTTCGACTTCTGCACCGCCGCCTTCTCCTGCGCGCGACGACCCTGCGCCGCCGCGGCACTGTCGGACGCAAGCCGTGCGCGTCGCTCCGCTTCTGCCACTTCCCATTCGACGAACGGCCCATCGAAATCGCGAAGTCGTGTGCCGTCGAACGACCAGACGCGCGTTGCGAGCTCGCGCAGAAATGCGCGATCGTGGCTCACCAGAATGACCGTGCCTTCGTAGTCGTCGATCGCATCTTCGAGCGCTTCGATGCTTTCCACATCGAGATGGTTTGTCGGTTCGTCCAGCACCAGCAGGTTCGCTCTCCGCAGCATGATCAGCGCCAGCGCAACCCGCGCGCGTTCACCGCCGCTCAAGGTATGAATCACGCGCATGACGGTGTCGCCGCTGAATCCGAACGCGCCGAGATGGCCCTGAATGTGTCCGCGTCCCCAGAGCGGCCGGACATCCTGGATCGCCTCATAGATCGTGCGCTCGAGTGGCAGCTGGCCGAGATCCTGTCGATACCACGCCGCGTCCACCGATCCGCCGACGGTCGCAGCGCCGGCCGTCGCTTCACGCGCGCCGAGGATCGTCGCCAGCAGTGTTGACTTGCCGGCGCCGTTTGGCCCGACCAGCGCAATCACGTCGGCGCGCATCGCCGTGAGCGTCACATCTTCGAGCAACACGCGATCACCGATTGCCACGCGCAGCTTGTCGGTGTGCAGTACGCGATCACCGCCGCGATCACCGATCTCGAGTCGCAGCGTCATCGCGTCCGATTCACCGGGCGGCGGCGAAAGACGGGGCAGGCGACCGAGCTTCGAGCGGCGACCTTTCGCCTGCGCGCTGTTCACGCCGGCGAGGTGGCGACGGATGTATTCCTCTTCCTTCGCGATGAACTTCTGCTGCTTGTCGAGCTGGCGCTGAAAGGTCAACATGCGCTCTTCGCGCTGACTCACAAACGCGGAATATCCGCCGCTGTATGCGTGCGTCGTGCCGCCGGTGACGTGCAGCACATGATCGACAGTCTCGTCGAGAAAGGCGCGATCGTGGCTGATGACGATGACAGTCTCGCCGAGCTCACCGAGATAGGTCTGCAGCCAGCGCGTCGTCTCGAGATCGAGATGGTTGGTGGGCTCGTCGAGCAGCAGCAGTTCGGCCGGTGCGGCCAGCTGCGCTGCGAGTCCCACGCGACCGCGTTCACCGCCGCTCAACCCAGTCAGCAATTGGTTGCGCGCCGCCACCGCGTCGAATGCCAGGCCCTGAAGCACCTTATCCACACGCGCAGGGAAGTCGTATCCGCCTTCGTGCATGAACTTTTCCTGCAGCCGTCCATACCTGTCGAGCAGTGCCTCGTCGCCGCTTCCGAGTTGCTCGGCGAGCACCGCGAGTTCCTTCTCGATGGCGATCAGCGGCAGATACGCGGCTGCGGCTGCTTCCCACACCGTGGTGGCCGCACCGAAGTCGCGATGCTGATCGAGCAGCGACACCTTGAGGCCGGGTTGCCGCGCGATCGCGCCCTTCGACGGCTGCAGCTTGCCGGTAATTATCTGAAAGAGCGTGGACTTGCCTGCGCCGTTGCGACCAATGATGCCCCAACGCTCGCCGCGCGTGATCGTGAACGAGACATCCTTGAGCAGCGTCGTCGCGCCGAAAGCCACGCCGACGTCGGCAAACGAAATGAGCGTCATACGGACAAATCTCGCAGGGGCCGGAAGGGCGGCTCAGCCCGTGACGTACTGCGCGAACAGCCGCGCCAGTGTTCGTTCGGGCTCACCATCGCACAGCCCTTCATGCACGGCCGACGCTTGCAGCACGTCAGATCGCGGCGCGGTCAGCCAATGAAAGCGCTCCGATGTCGGCGCCAGTGCGATCGGCCCCGCCGTGGCATCACCACTCGCGACGCGCTCCATCGTGCGCAGATAGCGCGCCAGCAGGCCGACATCCACACTCGGCACGCGATCTCGCAGCGTGCTCTCATTCGTCAGCGCCAGCAAACCAAGAAAGCCGGCCTGTCGCGCATGCAGCAGCACACCAACCGGCACGAAAGCGCCGAGGTGCACATGCGGCACCGCGCGGAGCACGGCGAAGTCGTACCACGTCTGCTCGTCGCTCATCGCCGGGCCGAATACGGCTGCGTGGGCGATGCGCGCAGGACGTTACGCGCTTCGACAGCCGCCGCAGTGAATGCCGCCGAAGCATCGCGCCGTCGGCGCAGATAGTTCAGGTAGCGCGCGCGAGCTGTGGATGCGTCTGGCGAGTCATCACCGGTGACCGGATCCATCAGCAGATCCTCCGGTACTGAAGCCACGATCGAGTGCAGGATATCGTCAGAGAGCGCGGCGACAGCGGCGCGCCCGGCATTTTCGATGTCGGTGCTGCGCAGCAACAGAACGTGCTGCTTGCTCAGCGGGAACGGCGTCGTGATGCGCGCCTCGTTCACGCTCGGCCAGTCGTAGTGCATGTACAGCGCCGCACCGTGGTCGATCAGCCAGGGTTTGCGCTGCCACACCATCAGGTTCGGATTGCGAGCGGTGCGATCCGGGTTCGTGATGTATGCGTCGAGCCAGACCAGTTGCGATGCGAATGGACCGTCCACCATGTCGTGCGCGGCGACCGGATCGAAGTTGAATGCGCCGTCGAGATAGCGCATTCCGATATTCACGCCACGGCTCGCCTTGAGCAGCTCTTGAATTTCGGGATCAGGCTCGCTCTGGCCGAAGCGATCGGGCAGGTCGATGATCGCGAGCTCAGGCACCGGCAACCCAATCGTGTTCGCGATGCCATGCGCGATGATTTCAGCCACGAGGACTTTCGCGCCCTGACCTGCGCCGCGGAACTTGGCCACGAACAGTCCGCCGCCGTCGGTATCGACGACCGCGGGAAGCGATCCGCCTTCGCGGAGCGGCTGGACGTAGCGGGTTGCCTGATGGCGCGGAAGCTGAATCGACATGTTGCCGCAATCTACTCGCGACCCGGCGCCGGTTGAAACGCGCGTTACACGGCTTCGATCGCGAGTCCGATCGTGCGCAACGCCATCTGTACCGCGCCACGCGTCGCATCAACCGCCTGGTGGCGTACAACCGCGCCCGGCACCAGCGATTTCAGGCGATGCTCGAGTCGCTTGCGCATCGGTCGGCCCTTACCCAGCAGCCCGCCGTGAAGCGCAACCGGAATCGCCGCCCGCTCGTCAACGAAGAGCGAGCGGGCCAGCGCGCGCACGTGCAGCGCCAGTTCTTCGACGGCCATCGTCACGATGGTATTCGCGCGCAGATCACCGACCTCCGCCGCCGACAACACCGCTGGCGCCAGCGCTGCCATATCTCCCGGCGAGGCCGACGCCGCCCATGTGATGAGCGCTGCGACATCATCGAGTTCGAGTGCGGTGAGCACTGCACCGGTGAGCGCCGTCTCTGGCTCACGACCATCGTGCGCCGCGGCGATCACCTGCATCGCCTTGCGACCGAGCCACGCGCCGCTGCCTTCGTCGCCAATCACCGGACCCCATCCACCGCAGCGCTGCACCGTGCCAGCAGGGCTGCGGCCCCACGCGATGCTGCCCGTGCCTGCGATCAGCAGAATGCCGGGACCGTCAGCAAACGCATCCTCCATCGCCGCTTCGGCGTCTGACAACACGACCACCGTCTCCGCCACTTCCAGGCGTTCAAGCTCGTGTTGCAGCGCAACCTTCTGCGCTTCACGACCAACGCCAGCCACTCCGACGACGAGGGCCCGCGGCAGCAGGTGGCCCATCTCCGCATCGATCACAGCGTTCTTCACCAGCGCGCCGATGACTTCAGCGGAATCAGCTTCGGAACCAGGAGTCACCGAGCTGCCCTCGCCGGTTGCCTTGAAAAGCACCTGCGCGCGCTCGTCAGCGACATACACTCGTGTGCTGCTTCCGCCGCCGTCCACACCGACAACAACGAGCTCGGTCGCTTCATTCATGATCGTACCTCGGTTTCTGCGGTGACTGTCATCGCCACTGGCAATGATTCGGTCGGTGCCGGATGTGTCAGTGACGACAGAATTCCTGCCGTCAGCGTGATGCCGGTGCCGATCAATACGTACCACGGCCACGCAATCGTCGCCACACCGCCCAGCGTGGGTGCCAGCGACGGGATATGCGAGATGAGCAGCTTGGCAAACACGATCACCGCCATGCAACCGATGCCGATGCTCATGCCGGTGATGGCATCACGCTGATTGGCGCGCTTCCACAGCAGGGCAAGCGAGAAGCCACCCACCAGTCCGCCGTGCGTGAAACTCTGGATGCTGAGTGCAACGACCACCACCGGCGTCCCCTGTTTCGGGTACAGCAGTGCTCCAAGCGTCAGCACCACGCCCCAGGCCAGCGCAAACAGCTTGCCGGTGCGCAACGTGCGCGGATCGTCGGCGCTCTTGTGCGTCAGCGGCAGATAGATGTCGTGCGTCGTCGTCGCCGCCAGCGCATTGATGGTCGCGCTGTGCGTGCTCATCGTGGCCGCAACGATCGCGGCCAGAATCAGACCGAGCAGCCCGGGCGGCATCCGCTCGAGGATGAACGTGGGGAAAATCTGGTCGCTGGCATCGAACGCCTTGCCGGCGTAGTAAACGTACAGGCCCAGTCCGATGAACAGGAACAGTGTGAACTGTGCAAACACGACGAAGCCGCTCAGGATGAGTGCCCGTTGCGCATCCTTCAACCCGCGGCTGGCGAGCAGGCGTTGCACGATCAGCTGATCGGCGCCGTGCGAGCCCATCGCGAGGAACGCACCGCCGATGAGTCCTGCAAACACGGTATGCGGCCGGTCGAAACCGGTGTACCAGTCGATGGCCTGCAACTTTCCCGACGCGCCCGCCGTTGCAACGATGGTGCTCCAGCCGCCATCCACGCTGCGGCCGAGCAGAACCAGCGCACAGATGCCGCCAAAGACGTAAATCCCGGCCTGAATCATCTCGGTGTACACCACCGCGCGCATGCCGCCCTTGTACGTGTACACCACCGTGAGCAGACCGAGCACCAGAATCGCAGCCGGCATCACATACTGCTTCGGCAAAGTGTTCCCGAGAATCAGTGCGACCGGGATCGCCGTTGCGAAAATCCGTACGCTGTCGGCGACCGCGCGCGTGGCCATGAAAATGATACTTGTGAACCGGCGCGTTTCAGCCCCGAAGCGCTTCTCGAATAGCGCGTACGCAGTCACCAGTTCGCCGGCGAAGTACTTCGGCAGCAGCACGTACGCCACCACGAATCGCCCGATGATGTATCCGGCAACGACTTGCAAAAACCCGAGATTGCCAACGTAGCTCAGCCCCGGAATGCTGATGAAAGTCAGTGCACTGGTTTCGCTGGCGACGACGCTGAACAGAATGCCCCACCACGGAATCGCGTGGCTGGCAACGAAGTAGTCCTTCACATCCTTCTGTTTTCCGCCAAGATAGAGACCGAGTCCGGTCGTGCCGACCAGGTACGCGACAAGCACCGCGCCGTCGAGAATCGTGAATCCACCGCCCATCAGGCGGCCAGCGTGCTATTCCACAACGTACGCCTCCATGGCGAAGTACTCGGCCAGCCCGAGCCGGTTCAGCTGCGCCGCCGTCCCTGTGTTGCGATCCTGCACGCGCTGCCAGAACTCACGATCATCCTGACCGGGAAAGGGCGCCGAATCCTTCTGCGACTGATGCTTGAAGATGGCCTGGATCTTGAGCCGCAGTTCCTCCTGACTGAGAGGCACCAGCACCGTGGCATCGGTCACCGGCCACTCCTGCCATGCACCGCGATACAGCCACACTTCCGGACGATGGTTGCCAAGAGCGACATATTCGCTGAGCGCCTGATCGATCGCCTCCTTGCACATCCGGTGTGTGCCGTGTGGATCACTCAGATCGCCGGCCACGAACACCACTTCCGGATGGAACTCCTCCAGCAGGTCGCGCACGATCCGCACGTCGCCGGGCCCGATCGGGTCTTTGCGGACCTTGCCGGTCTGGTAGAACGGCAGGTCCAGAAAGCGTGCGTTGTCACGCGTCAGGCCCACCACTTCCAGCCCGCTCACCGCTTCCGTCTCGCGGATGATGCGCTTGACCTCCAGCACAGCCGGCACGTCCACCTCGCCCGACGCCTTGTGGGCCAGCGCGCCAAACAGGCCAAAAGCAAACTCGCGAACATCCTTGCCGCGCAATGCGTCCGGCGTGGTTGCTTCGGTCGTCCGCGCGCCCATGCGCACCAGAAAGTCGAGATGCCGTCGCACGTCGTGATCAAACACCGCGATGTTGCCGCTGGTCATGTACGCCACCAGGATCGGGTTCTGGTTCTCGACCAGCTTGCGCAGAATGCCACCCATCGAAATCACGTCGTCGTCGGGATGCGGCGAGAAGCAGATGATACGCTTGCCACGATGCAGCTTGCTCTTGCCGCGAATGCGCGATCCCAGCGAGTTGAACACGAAGCCGTTGATCTCGCCGGGTGACGTGTACACGGCCACGAGTGACGACAGTCGGTGCTCCGCATAGTCCTGCTGCGTGAGCTTGAGAATCGCCTTGCCGACGGTCTGTGACAGCCACACCACGGCGCGGACCGCCAGCGATGCGTCCCAGGCGACTTCGTCCACCAGCCACGGCGTCGCGATGCGCGTCAGATCAAGCGCGGCTGCGGCATCGAGGTAGAACGTCGTGTTCGGATGCGACTGCAGAAACGTGGCGGCGACCTCGAGATCGATGGCACCTTCCACAGCGCGGCGCACGATCGCCGATTTGTGCTCACCGGTCGCAAGAATCGCGACTTCGCGCGCCCCGAGAATAGTTGCCACGCCCATCGTGATGGCTTCACGCGGCACGTTCTCGGCACCGAAGAAATCTGCGGCCGCGTCTTTCCTGGTCACGGCGTCCAGCGTCACCAACCGCGTGCGACTGTCACGACCGGAACCAGGTTCGTTGAAGCCGATATGTCCCGTCTTGCCAATGCCAAGCAGCTGGAAGTCGATACCCCCCGCGGCTGCAATCGCAGCCTCATAATTCTCACATTCGCGCGTCGCATTGTGGCGGTCCACCGTTCCCGGCGGCAGGTGCACCTGCGCGGCCGGAATGTCGATGTGCGCGAAGAAATTCTCCCACATGAATCGATGGTACGAATGGATGGAGTCCGGCGCCATCGGCCAGTACTCATCGAGATTGAACGTCACCACATTCGCGAAACTCAGCCCGTCATCGTGATGCCGGCGTATCAGCTCCCGATAGACGCCGATTGGTGTCGAGCCGGTGGCCAGCCCGAGTACAGTCTTCCGGCCACGCGTGGCGTTCGCTTGCATGATGCTGGCGATGCGATCGGCCACACGAACGGAGAGGGCGTCGGGATCGTCACTGATGACGGTCGGGATCTTCTCGGGGTTCTGCATAGATCGTGGCAAAGTAATCGGCGCACTCGCCTCGGGCGCGCAAAATTCGCATGCGCCATAACGAAAAAAGCGGACCCATTGGGGTCCGCTTTTTCGCGATGCGACGCGCTCCGGGTATTACGCCGAGAACGACGATCCGCAGCCGCAGCCGCCGGTGGCGTTCGGATTCTTGAATGTGAACCCCGAACCCTGCATTGACGTCGTGTAGTCGATCTGAATGCCATTCAGATACTGAAGCGAGAACGGATCCACGAACACCTGAAAGCCATCCTGCGCCAGCAGCGTATCATCTTCCGCCGGCTTGTCCTCGATCAGCAGCGAATATTTGAAACCGCTGCAACCGCCGGGCTGCACAGCCACACGCAGACCGCCGATGGTCGGATCGACGGACTCGGTCGCAAGAAATTTCTTCACCTCGACCGTCGCGGCGGCCGAAATACTGAGCAACACATCAGGCGTCTGCATCGTGCTCATGCGTCTTCCTCCAGAAGGGGGTCAGGGAATCCCGACCGCATTACTCCGCAATTTACGACAGTTGGGCGTCCGGGGAAGGACCACCGCCGCCGGAACCACACTTTCAGTCGACTGCCGCTGGAACAACCTCGGCCGTTTCCCAGCCGGGTCCGCCCGGACGCACGCGCCTGTAGAGCGACTCGAGGATCGCCGGAGACTCCATCGCGGCACCGGCCAGCCACCACGGCACCTGCCGTCCGCTGAGGAAATACTCGTCCAGCGATTCGCCGCCGCGTTTGGTGAAGAGCAGTCCGATGACTGTCGAGAAGGCGAAGTACGAAAACACGATCGCCCAGTCCACAACGGTCAGCGTCATGGTGTTGGTGAAGAGGGGCCGGCATGAGCGCTGTCGAGGACTGCGGCGATGGCATCGGCGAGTGCGATGCGCACGGCGCCGATCTTTTTGTTCTCACGCGTCGGATTGACGCGGTTCGTAAGCAGGATTACGAACAGATCGCGTGACGGATCGATCCACATCGACGTGCCGGTGAATCCGGTGTGCCCAAATGCGAGCGGCGACAATCGATGACCGGCAGAGTTGCTGCCGTTTGGCGTTTCCCAACCCAGCGCGCGCCTGCTGATGAGCGTGTCCTGCGCGTGGGTGAACGCGGCAACTGTTGCTGGCGATGCGAGCCGCGTGCCATCGAGCGTGCCGTGATTGAGCCACATGCGCGCGACGCGTGCCATGTCGGCGCCGGTCGAGAACAATCCGGCATGCCCGCTCACTCCGCCGAAGCGTGACGCGTTTTCATCGTGCACTTCGCCACGCAACTGTCGCTGCCGCCACGGATCGTACTCGGTCGGTGCGATGCGGAATCGCTGCGACGAGTCGGGGAGGAAGCGGGTGTCTGACAGCTGCAACGGCTTCGCAACCATCGCAATGAACGCGCTGTCCAGCGACATGCCGGTGAGCTGCTCGGCAATCATGCCGAGCAGCATGAAGTTCATGTCGCTGTAGACGAAGTGAGTTCCGGGCGGCGTGTCGGGGCCGACGAGCATCAGCTGGGCGCGGGCGTCCGCCTTGTCGGTCGCTTCCTTGTAGAACGCGCGCCAGGCCGAGAGCCCACTGCTGTGCGTGAGCAGCTGCCGGATCGTGATTTCGGAGGCGCGCGGTCCGTGCCACTCGGGCAGGTAGTGAACCGCCGGCGTGTCGAGCGCAACGCGACCCTGATCCACCAGCTGCAGCATCAGCGAAGTCGTGGCGACAATTTTCGTCAGCGATGCGAGGTCATACATCGTCGTCAGTGTTGGTCGCGCACTGTCCGCGGCGTCCAGCTTGCCCGCGCCGTATGCGGCCAATATGCCGCTATGATTGCCGATCACTGCCATCGCGCCGGGGAAAGCGCCATCTGCCACCGCCCGACCGAGTACTGCGCGGGTCGAGTCGAGGAGGCGCGTCGCTATGGCATCGCCGCGGCTGTGCCCTCGCGACGACGGACGACCTGCCGGTTGCGCACTCAGCGAAGAATGCGCCAGCAAGAACGTCGCGCCAAGTACGGTTGCGCTGCGCATCACTTGCCGCCGCTCCCGCTTGCAGCACCGGCGCGCGAAAATATGCCAGGCAGGCTCACCGGCGAACGGCCCCTGAAGGCGCCGTCGAACATCGCTTTTGCGGCCGCGCGCTCCGGCGCTTCTCCCACACTGAACGTCACCATGTACTCCTCGATGCCCGGAAACTGGCCGATGACGTACGGATTGCCGACGGCGACCACAATTGGCCGCTTCCGCGTCGTGAGTTTTCGCAGCCAGACGGCGAATGGCTCCGCGATCGCAACGCGCCCCCGACCTTCCACCCGCCGCACCACAGTCAGGACGATCAGTCGGCCCTTCGCGGCACGTCGGGATATCGCCTTGAGCGTCGATGTCGGCGTGAAAGGGCCAACTCGCGTCACGACCGCATTGCCGTGCTTCAGAAACTCATCGACAAAGGCATTTCCGCCGCCGAACTCCGTCTCCGGCGTGTAGACCACCAGTTGCACCGGCTTCCGAACTCGCAGCGGGAGCTGCCGGTTGCCGTTCCGGAGCACGGTGATGGCTCGTGCTGCAATCTCCACTGCCACTGCGCGATGACTGGCGATGCCAACCACTGCCCGCAGTGAGTCGAGCGACACGAATCGGCCCCGATCCAGCCCCACACGCGCTTTCATCTCGAGGTTGTGGCGCGCTGCGGCATCGATCTTCGCCGCGAAAGACGGGTCGCTGCCGGCGCGCGACGCAAGCGCATTCAGCACCGGCGTCACGTCGGCCGGCTTGAGCAGCACCTCCGCCCCCGCGTCAACCGAACGGATCGCAATTTCTTCCTGCGAGAACATGCGCGCGACGGCCTGCATCGTCAGCGCGTCGGTGATGGTCAGTCCTCGAAAATGCAACGAGTCGCGCAGCTCATCGGTCAGCACACGCTTCTGCAGCGTGGCGGGCAAGGCATCGCCGAGCCACGTCGGGTTGCTGATGTGCGCCGACATGACGGCAGCCACACCGGCGTTTATGGCAGCGCGGAATGGCCGCAGTTCCACACTGTCCAGCCGCGCATGCGTGAGATGCACCACGGGCAGCGCGTTGTGCGAGTCAGTCTCGGTGTTTCCATGACCAGGAAAGTGTTTCGCCGTGGCGAGCGCACCCCCGTCCTGAATCCCGCGCGTGAACGCACCGACCATGGCTGCGACCGCACCCGGATCCTCGCCAAAACTTCGGACGTTGATGACCGGATTGGCGGCGTTGTTGTTCACATCCGACACCGGCGCATAGGCGAGATGGATGCCGATCGCACGAGCTTCCTGGCCCGTTACCACGCCGGCGCGATATGCCAAACTGGTGTCGCCGGTAGCGCCGATGGCCATGTTCGTCGGCAGCACCGTCGCACCGCCGCCTTTGATCATCGACGGAATGAAAAGCCCGCCCTCCAGGCGTCCGAGCGACGGCTCGACGTCACATCCGACCAGCAACGGTACCCGCGCCATTGCCTGCAGGGCGTTCAGCTTGGCCGCGACTTCGATGGGTGACCCGACCGACATCAGGATCCCGCCGATGCCATCCTCCCTCACCCACCGGGCCGTCGCGGCAAATGCGCTGTCGGACGTGCTCTCGTAATCACCAACCAGCCAGACGTGAATCAGCTGCGCCGCGCGCTGGCGTGCCGAGAGCGAGGCGAGCGTGCTATCCACCCAGCGTTGTGCGCCGGCTGACAGCGGAACGCGCGGATCCCGCGACTCGCCAGGCCCGGGTGCATCAGTCCACAGTGCAACGGGCCGCGCCAGGTTCGTGCGGCGCTCGACTGCCGACGCGACCGGTCGCGCGAGCGCGGATACAATAGCTAAAGCAGAGACCGCTGCAATCGACAAACGCATGACGCTGACAAGCTGAAGGTTTCCGAGGTCCAGTCTGCCAGCGTTCTGCCCGCGGCGGCTCGACGTGCCACAAGCGTAGCGACATGCAAAGCACCGACAGAGGCTCACGAGTGTAGAAGTGCCCGGCGTTGCTGCATTTGCGCACAATGCCTAAGCTTCCGCATCTGGTTTCGTTTGCTTGAAGAAGCCCCGCGTGCCCTCACGGCGGAGATGCCGGGGGGCTTTCTTATTGAGAGCCCCGTATTTCCTTGACAGTTTTTCCGCCTTTCCATGTCAATGCTCATCGCCGTCTGGGACGCGATCAAGACAGGATATCTGCGCCTTATTGCGCCGGTGGCGGATCTGCTCGTGAGGCATCGGGTCAGCCCGAACCTGATTACCACCATCGGTACAGTCTGTACGATGCTGGCGGGCGCCATCTTCGCCAGCGGCCATATACGGACGGCGGGTTGGTTTCTTGGACTGACGGCGCTGTTCGATGTGCTGGACGGAACGGTGGCCCGGCGCACGGGCCGGAGCACCACCTTCGGCGCCTTCTACGACTCCACGCTGGACCGAGTTGCCGACGGATTCGTGCTTGGTGGTCTGGCGATGTTTTATGGAATGAACGAGGTGCATCGCAGCCCGATTATGCTGGCGATCACCATCGCCGGACTGATCGGCACTTTTCTCACCTCGTATACGCGCGCCCGGGCGGAAGCGCTCGGCCTGGACGCAAAAGTCGGCATCATGCAACGACCCGAGCGGGTCGTGCTGCTGTCGGCCCCGCAAGCCTTCTTCGGCCTCGCCCTGGACGGCTGGGTGCTCGCCGTCATCGTCACCACGCTCTCGCTGACCGCCTGGATCACGGCTGTCCAGAGAATTTTGTTTGTGTATAACGTCACCCGCGCTGCCGAGCCCGCTGAAGCAATTGTGCTCACGTCGCGCCCATCCGGTGCGTCGCCGGCCGCGAGCAATTCGCCGCGATCCGACGACGTACCCGCTCCCGTCGCCCCGTAGGGCGCTGCGCTTCCCTGGAGATTTCACCACGTGTCCGGTTCGCTCACTCGTCCGTCGTCCATCGCGCCCGCCAAGGGTAAGCTCGGCATTCTTACCCCTGGTCTTGGCGCGGTGGCCACGACGTTCATGGCCGGCGTGGAGAGCATCCGGAAAGGGCACACCAGCCCCATCGGGTCGCTTACGCAGATGGCTACCATCCGGCTCGGCAAGCGCACCGAGAATCGTGCCCCGCTGATCAAGGATTTCGTGCCGCTGGCGGGCCTGCCGGACATCGTTTTCGGCGCCTGGGACCCGATCTCGGATGATGCCTACACCGCTGCGAAGAAGGCCGGCGTGTTGTCGAAAGAGCACCTCGAGCCGCTGAAGGATTTCCTGACCGCGATCAGGCCGATGACGGCGGCGTTCGAAGCACGATTCGTGACGCGCCTGCTCGGTGTCGACAACGTGAAGACTGGCCCGACCTACCGCGATATCGCCGAGCAGTTGCGGGCAGATATGCGGAACTTCAAGGCCGCCAATGGCTGCGATCGTCTGGTGATCGTGTGGTGTGCCAGCACCGAGGCATTCCTCAAGCCCGGTCCGCAGCACGAGACGATCGCGTCATTCGAGAAGGCGATGGACACGAATGATCCCGCCATTGCACCATCGATGTTGTACGCGTGGGCGGCGTTGATGGAGAAGGTGCCGTTCTGCAACGGCGCGCCGAACCTCACCGTGGACCTGCCATGCATGCTGCAACTCGCCAATGATCGCGGCGTTCCTGTCAGCGGCAAGGATTTCAAGACCGGTCAGACGTGGCTGAAGACCGTCATCGCGCCGGGCATCAAGGCACGCATGCTTGGGCTGGCCGGTTGGTATTCAACCAACATCCTCGGCAATCGTGACGGCGAAGTGCTCGACGATCCGGCGTCGTTCAAGACCAAGGAAGAGTCGAAGCTCTCCGTGCTGCACAATATCCTGCAGCCGGAAGTCTATCCCGAGTTGTACAAGGATTTCTCGCATGTGGTCCGGATCAACTACTATCCGCCGCGTGGCGACAACAAGGAAGGCTGGGACAACATCGATATCGTTGGGTGGATGGGTTATCCGATGCAGATCAAGGTGAATTTCCTGTGTCGCGACTCGATCCTGGCGGCGCCGATCGTGTTGGATCTGGCGCTGTTCAGTGACTTCGCTCACCGCGCGGGCATGAAGGGGATCCAGGAATGGCTGTCGTTCTACTACAAGAGCCCGATGGTTGCGCCGGGGCTGAAGCCGGAGCACGATCTGTTCATTCAGCAGACGAAGCTCAAGAACACGCTGCGCTTTCTGATGGGCGAAGAACAGATCACGCATCTCGGCCTGGAGTATTACACCTGATGCGCCTGGTGCAGCGCGCCGTCACGGCGGCGATCGCAATCGCGGTCATCGCCGGCTGCACCACCCGTGATCCGCAGGCCGCGATCGATACCCGCATGTGGACGGATGACCTGTCATTCCGCATCCGTCTCACGCCGCGTCCGCCGCGCGCGCGCGAAGATATAATCGTGAAGGTGGTCGTATCGGACAAGGAATCCGGAGCGCCGGTCGAGAACGGCCAGGGCCGCATCTACGCCACGAGTCATGACAGCGTGAATGTGTTCGACGGTCTCGAGCGCGGTCCCGAGCCTGGCACCTACTACGCGAAGCTGCGATTCCTCACCGCCGGCGAGTGGGCCATCGGCCTGCAATTCCGTCGCGATTCCACCCGGAAGCTCGAGACCATGGACTGGCTTCAGTCGGTCCGCAACGCGCGCTGACCCATGCGACTTTTTCATCGAACGTCGATTCTTCCTGCGGACGTGATCACGCTCGCGGACGAACATTTCAAGGCGCTTGGCCTTCGCAGCACCGCCGACTCGATGCGCTCACGCACGTTCACCAGCGATCTCGGCACGCTGAAGCTCAAGGTGCGAAGCGATGGCGGTCACTATACGCTGGTTGAGGCGGTGACCGATCAGATCGGCGAGAGTCGGCTCGACAAGAACGTGAAAACGTTCTTCAATCGCGTGCATCGTGCCGCTGACCCGCATCACGTACCGACGGCGGGATACTGACGTGGAATTTCCGGCGCATTCGCTCGATCTGGATGCGATGCTCTCACTGCCGCAGGCGAACGACCGGCCGGTGGGTCGCGTGAATCGACCGCACGCTGACAAGCTCGATCGCAAGCAGCGCATCGCGCTGTATCGCCACATGCGGATGACGCGCACGCTCGAAGAACGCCTGGTCGCGTTGTACCGGCAGACGAAGGTTATCGGTGGACTCTTCCGCTCGCTGGGGCAGGAAGCGGACGCGGTTGGCAGCGCCTTCGCGCTCGAGCGGCGGGACATCATGTCGCCGCTCATTCGCAACATGGGATCGATGCTGGTCAAGGGCGCCACACCGCTGGAAATCCTGCGCCAGTACATGGCAAAGGGTGATTCACCGACGCGCGGTCGCGAGCTGAACATCCATTTCGGCGATCTCAATCGCGGCTTCGTCGGACAGATCTCGCACCTCGGCGACATGATTCCGGTCATGGCCGGTATCGCGCTGTCATTCAGGATGCGCGGCGAGGACCGCGTCGTGCTCGTGTACATCGGCGACGGCGCCACCTCCACCGGTGCATTCCACGAGGGCGTGAACTTCGCCGCCGTGCAGAAGGTGCCGCTGGTGGTCGTGGTCGAGAACAACGGCTACGCCTACTCCACGCCGACCGGCCGACAGACCGCTGCCAACTCCTTCATGGACAAGGCGCTCGGTTACGGCATTGCCGGTGCGCAGGCTGACGGTAATGATGTGCTCGCGGTGTACGACGTCACGAAAGGCGCGGTTGATCGCGCGCGCGCCGGCGATGGTCCGACGCTCGTGGAACTGATCACCTACCGTCGCAAGGGTCACGCGGAGCATGACAATCAGTCCTATGTGCCGCATGGCGAGATCGAATGGTGGGCCGCCAACAACGATCCGATTGATCGGTTTGTCGCGTGGCTGCGCGAAAACGACGGCGCCACGAGCGAGGAGCTGACCGCCATCGATGACGCCGTGAGCGCCGAGATCGACGCCGCAACGGATGAAGCGGACCGCAGTCCGATGCCCGAGGCGCTCGATGCGCTGGTGGGCATCTACAACGAGCCGGCAACGCTTCCGCCGCACTGGTATCGCGAGGGACTACGCACGGCCGTTGACGAGCACGAACGTCCGGCCAGCTGGGGAACGCACGATGGCTGAGATCACGTACCTCGAGGCCATTCGCGAGGCGCTGTTTGAAGAGATGGAGCGCGACCTGAACGTCTTCTGTCTTGGTGAGGACATCGGCGCGTACGGTGGTGCCTTCAAAGTGACTGAAGGACTGATGGCGAAATTCGGCGAAAAGCGTGTCATCGACACGCCGATTTCAGAGGCGGCGATCATCGGAGCAGCTGCCGGTGCTTCGCACATGGGCTTGCGGCCGGTGGCCGAGCTGCAGTTTATCGACTTCATCTCGTGCGGCTACGACATGCTCACGAACTACGTCGCGACCGCGCGTTATCGCGCATTCCTGCCCTGTCCGATGGTGGTGCGCGGACCCAGCGGCGGCTATGTGCGCGGCGGTCCATTTCACTCACAGAATCCGGAAGCGGCGTTTCTGCATACGCCCGGTCTCAAGATCGTGTATCCGGCCACTGCATCTGACGCGAAGGGCCTGATGAAGGCCGCCATCCGCGACGACGACTGCGTGCTGTTCTTCGAGCACAAGTATCTGTACCGGCGGGTGAAGGAAGTGATGCCTGACGGCGATCATGTGGTGCCGATCGGCAAGGCACGCGTTGCCCGCGAAGGGACGGATGTATCGATCATCACATACGCGGCAACCGTCTGGAAAGCGCTGGAGGCGGCCGAACTGCTCGCGAAGGACGACGGCATTTCGGTGGAAGTGATCGACCTCCGCACGCTGTTGCCGATGGACGATGAAGCGATCCAGGCGACGGTGAAAAAAACGAATCGGGTCATGGTCGTGCACGAAGACACGCGAACCGGTGGGATTGCGGGCGAGATCACGGCGCGCATCAACGAGACCTGTTTCGAGTGGCTCGATGCGCCGGTACTGCGTGTGACGGCGCACGATGTTCCGCTGCCGTATTCGCCCCCGCTCGAAGATTTCGTGTTGCCGCAGGTGAGCGACATCGTGAACGTGGCGCGTCACCTCGCGCGTTACTGACCGTGACCGAACCGCAGGGTGTCAGGGCGTCGGCGATGTCCGACGAAGACAGGACCAACCGACGCTATCGCAACATGGGCGTCGGATGTTTCACTACGTTCATCGGCTTTTTCGGCGGGGGAATGATCTCCGTCCTGATCGCCAAAATCGTGTCGCAGGCGCTCAATGAGCCGCAATGTGAGGGGCTGCCGACGTGCAATTGGCTCACATGGGCGGCCCGCGGCGGCGTGGCGGGCATGATTATCCTTCCGACGATCTCGGTGTGGCGCCTGAAGCGTGGCGACGCCACTCATGATCGTTCCCGTTCTTCCTGATCAGAGGGTGAGCCGGTGGCTCGTATTGATATTGTAATGCCGCAGATGGGCGAGTCGATCGCCGAAGGCACATTGTCGCGCTGGCTGAAAAAGCCCGGCGATGCAGTCAAGCGCGACGAAGCGATCTTCGAGATCTCGACCGACAAGGTCGACGCCGAAATCCCGTCGCCGGCCGCTGGCATTCTGGTCGAGATCATCGTCAGCGAGGGCATGACGGTACCGGTGCAGGCGATTGTGGCGCGGCTTGAAACTGATGCCAGCGCCGCGGTGGTGGTGACCACTGCGCCTGACGCCTCTCCTGCACCCGCCGCGGAGCCCAGCGCTCCTGTCGCGTCGGTCGCCGCCGCGGCACCGGTCGTCGCGGCCGCAGCGGTGGCCTCATCCGCCGCGCTGCCGAACAGTCTCGAGGACCGCCTGCGTACGCGCTCGTCACCGTTGGTGAGGAAGATCGCCGCCGAGCATGGCGTCGAGATCGCTGGCATCAATGGATCCGGCATTGCCGGGCGTGTGACGAAGCGCGATCTGCTGGCCCATCTCGATACCGCACCGACGCCCGCCGTTGCCGCATCAATCGTCGGATTGCCGTCGGCGCTCGCGACACCTGCGGTTGCCACCTCGCCGGCGGCGCATGAGACGCAGCATGCGCAGGTGTGGCCGGGAGATGTGGTCGAGCCGATGTCGAAGATCCGCCGACTCACGGCCGATCACATGGCTCAGGCGCGTCGCGTCGCGGCGCACGTCACCAGCTTTTTCGAAATCGATCTCACCCGCGTTGCCCGGATCCGTGTCGGCATGCGCAAGGATTTCGAGGCGCAGACGGGCCAGAAGCTCACCTACCTGCCGTTCATCGTCCAGGCGGTGATCGCGCAGCTCAAGCGACACCCGATGATGAACGCGGCGGTGAATGGCACAGACATCATCTACCGCAAGCAGTACAACATCGGCATCGCCGTCGCGCTCGAACCGACGGGCTTGATCGTTCCGGTTGTGAAGCACGCGGACGACTACTCACTTGGCGGTCTCACAAAGACGATCAACGATCTCGCCGCGCGTGCGCGTTCGAAAGCACTCAAGCCGGACGAAGTCACGCAGGCCACCTTCACGATCACGAATCCGGGTGTCTTCGGATCGTTGATGGGCACACCGATCATACCGGTCGGCACCACGTCGATCCTCGGACTCGGTGCCATCGAGAAGCGCCCCAAGGTGATCACCGGTGCCGACGGCGAAGACACGATCGCCATCCGCACCTGCGCCTACTTCTCGATCTCGTTCGATCACAAAGTGGTGGATGGCGCCGATGCGGACCGCTTCATGGCGGACCTGAAGCGCACGCTCGAAACGCTCCCCGAACCCACCGCCTGATCGTGGCGCGCTCGCTCGTGATGAAGCGCACCATCGTGCCGCTGCCCGAGAGGGCGCGCTACATGGAACGTCTGACGAAACGCAAGGCGTTCTTCGCGGCGGCCGGATGTAACTTCTGGGTCTTCGAGGAAGTGGCGCTGAATGGCGCGTTCATCGAGTTCCTCGAGGCGCCGGCGCGCGACACGCTGCAAACGGCGCTGGCCGACGCAAATGAGCAGGTCTTTGACGCCAACCGAGTCTATCAGGAGATCCCGCTGTCATGATCGCGACGCGCACGATTTCCCATGCCGGTGTGCAGTGGGCCGCGGCCCCATCGGGTTTCATCACGCAGTACGTCGGTGACGAGTTCGGCGTCGTGTTTACTCGCGTCGACGCCGCGCACGATGAGGTTCGCTTCTCGCGATATTCGCCGGGCAGCGTGCGGTCTCGGGAGGCGGCATTCGACGCACTCTCAGACGTCGTGCTGCGTCGCCTGCTGCTCACATCGCAACCGAGCGTACGCGCGCCCGAGGGTGGATACCGGTCGTGACGGATCCCGCGGCTCCGCCGGGGCCGTACGTCGATCTGCATTCGCATACGACGGCGTCCGACGGCCGCGCCGCTCCGGCTGAGTTGATTGCGCTGGCCAAAGCCGCAGATCTGCAGGCGGTGGCGATCACCGATCATGACACGCTCGACGGCTTGCCGGCAGCACAGCGCGCGGCCGACGAGAATGGCATTCAGCTCGTGCATGGCATCGAGCTGAGTACAATCGACGGCACAAAGGAAGTCCATCTGCTTGGGCTTCATCTCGCAGCGACAAAGGTGCTGGCCGAAACGTTGATCGCGGTTCAGGCAGCGCGAGTGGATCGCGCCGTGGAGATGGTGGAGAAGCTGAACAAGTTCGCCATGCCGGTGACGATGGAGATGGTGCAGAAGGAAGCCGCCGGTGGCGCTGTTGGGCGGCCGCACGTTGCGCGCGCATTGGTTGCCGGCGGCTGGGTGCGCGACATTCGCGACGCGTTCGACCGCTTCCTCGGTGACGGGAAGCCGGCCAATGTCGGCAAGTTGCGTATCGAACTCGCCGATGGAATTGCGATGATCCACGACGCCGGTGGTGTCGCGGTCTGGGCGCATCCTCAGGCCGACGGCAACAAAGAGCGCATCGGGCGCTTTGCATCGCTGGGTCTGGATGGCGTTGAGGTGCGGCATCCAAGTCACAGCAGCGAAGATCTCGCACGGCTGGCGACGCTGTGTGAGCATTTCAGCCTGCTGAGCAGCGGCGGTTCCGACTGGCACGGAGCGCTCGATGGTTTTCGGCCGCTGGGCTGCATGCATGTGCC
>JANMWU010000465.1:0-5873 GCA_031380785.1 Gemmatimonadaceae bacterium | reverse complement strand
ATTCGCGGCCCCGGAAACAACGCCACGCCGATCGACACCGAAATCGTCAGCGTCACGCCAACGCCACCCTGAAACCCGGTGCCAGCGATCCGTTCACGCAAACGCTCAGCAAACGTCACTGCACCATCCAGCGACGTCTCCGGCAGCACGATCACAAACTCTTCGCCGCCATAGCGCGCCACGAAGTCGGCACTGCGCACCGCGCTGCGCAGGATCTCGGCCGTGTCTTTCAGCACGCCGTCGCCCACCAGATGTCCGCGCGTGTCGTTCACCAGCTTGAAGTGATCAAGATCGAGCATCAGCACCGCCACCGAATGTCCGTAGCGGCGCGCACGATCGAGCTCTGACACCAGGCGATCCGTGAGCGCACGACGATTCAGCACCTGCGTCAGCGGATCCGTCTGCGCCAGCGCGGCCAGCCGCACATTGTCGGCGCGCGCCGTCTCCAGCAGATGCGCGCGCTGAATTGACGCGACGGCGGCCTTCACCACCGCATCCGCAAACGACACGTCCTCGTCGTCCAGCGGTGGTTCGCCCACACCGCGCCGCAGCAGAAACACGCCCGCCTGCTGCCGATCGACGAAGAACGGCAGCGCAATCACACTGCGCGTCGGCACAATCGTACCTTCGCGCGCCCATCGCTGACGTAGTTCCGCGAACAACGGATGCACCATGACATCGGGAATCAGAACCGGTCGTCCCGCTTCGAGCGCGACGCGCACCTCGGGATACTTCTCGAGATTCATCGGCAGGTTGCGCAACGTCGGATCGTCGAACGCCGCCGGCACTACCGCTGACAATTCACCCGGTCGCGCCAGCACCACCGAACAGCGGAACAGCCCGATCGCGCGCGCCACCCGTCGCACCAGCACATGATAGATCTCTTCGCTCGACAGATCAGCGCTGACTTCGCGCATGATCGCCATCAGCGTGCGCCCTGTCTGCGCTTCTTCGCGCGCCTGTGCCAGCGCTTCCTGCACCGACACCAGCTGGCGTCGCGTCATGTCGAGTGCCGAACGCGTACGAAGATTGGCACCGATGCGCGCCAGCAGCTCGCCGGAGCGCAATGGTTTGCGCACCACATCCGTTGCACCACTGGCCAACGCCTGTTCGACGATTTCTTCCGGCGCTCGCGTGGACGTCACGAGCACTGGCAGATCGTGCCAGCGTTCCTCGCCTTTCATCGCCGACAGCACGTCGGAACCGCCGTCGCCCAGCAGCTGCGCGTCCATCAGCAGCAGATCGGGTACGAAATCGCGCGCTGCATCCACCGCCGCCGCGCAGCTGATCACGCCGCGCACGTCATAGCCGTGCTCTCGCAGCACCCAGGCAATGGTTTGCTGCACCGCCGGATCGCTGTCGGCGACGATGATACGTGGCGCAGTCATCGCCGGACGGGCCTCGGCGGGCGGGAAAGAATGAGACGCAGGAACCACAGGTTGGACGGCCGGAGGGTCCGCTCGGTCACGTGCTCCGGCCAGCGCTGCGCTGTGGATCACCGTCACCCGTCGGAGGCACCACCACTGCCGGTGCCACTGCCGGTGCCACCATCGCCGTCACCCACGCCTTCTGACTCGCCATCGTCGGCGCCGCCATCGTCATCCTTGTCCTCCGGCACTACACGCGCGACTGTGATCACCGAGTCGCCGCCATCCAGCGCCACCAGCTTCACGCCCTGGGCATTGCGCCCCGTCTTGCGGACTTCCGCCGCCGACGACCGGATCAGGATGCCCTGCTTCGTGATCAGGATCATCTCGTCCTCCGGCAGAACTTCCATCAATGCCACCACGTTCCCCGTCCGCTCGGTCCGGTTGAGCGTCAGAATGCCCTTGCCGCCGCGCCGCTGCACGCGGTACTCGGACACGTCACTCACCTTGCCCAGTCCCTTCTCCGTCACCACCAGCAGCGTTGCGTCACGCTTGATCACAACCATGCCGACCACGATATCCTCGGGGCGCAGCTCGATGCCCTTCACACCTGTCGTGTCGCGACCCATCTCGCGCACGTCGCTTTCGTGGAAGCGGCAGCTCAGTCCAAAGCGCGTCGCCAACACGATGTCATTGGTACCAGACGTCTCCTGCACATCGATCAGCTCATCACCGGCCTCGATCTTGATCGCCTTGATGCCGTTGTTGCGCACGTTGGTGTAATCCGACATGCGCGACTTCTTCACCGTGCCGGCGCGGGTTGAGAAGAACAGGAAGCGTTCATCCGCCTCGGTGATCTTCTCCAGATCCTTCACCGGCACCACCGCACGCACCCGCGTTTCGGGCGAGACGTTGATCAGGTTCACCATCGGCTTGCCGCGTGCACCCGCGCTCGACTGCGGAATTTCGTACACCTTGAGCCAGTACATGCGCCCGTCGTCGGTGAAGATCAGCAGGTAATCGTGCGTGCTGCCGATATACAGGCGACTGACGAAATCCTCGTCCTTGAGACCCGTGCCGGTCTTGCCGCGACCACCGCGACGCTGCCGCTTGTACAGCGACACCGACGTGCGCTTCACATAGCCGGTGTGCGAGATGGTCACCACGACATCTTCTTCGGCGATCAGGTCCTCGACACTGAACTCGCCTTCGTCGCTCACGATCTCGGTCTTGCGCACGTCACCGAATGTCTCGGCGACTTCCATCAACTCAGCCTTCAGGATCGTCATCCGCCGCTCGCGGCTGCCAAGGATGTCGCGCAGTTCGGCGATCAACGCCTGCACTTCCGCCAGCTCCTCCTCGAGCTTGTCGATTTCGAGGCCGGTCAGCTTGGCGAGGCGCATGTTGAGGATCGCTTCGGCCTGGCGTTCCGACAGCGAAAACCTCGTCTGCAGACTGAGGCTTGCCGTCGGCGTGTCGTCGGCCGCGCGAATGATCTTGATCACTTCGTCGATGTTGTCGACGGCGATCTTGAGCCCTTCGAGGATGTGCTCGCGCTCGAGTGCCTTGTCGAGATCGAACTGCGTCCGCCGCGTGATGACTTCGTGGCGATGGTCGACGTAGTGCCGCAGCACTTCGCGCACCGGCATCACCTTCGGCACCAGCTGACGCGTCTTCACGTCTGGCACAAGGGCCAGCATGATCACGCCGAACGTCGTCTGCAGCTGCGAATGCTTATAGAGCTGATTCAGCACCACGCGCGGAATGGCGTCGCGCTTGAGCTCCATCACGATCCGGATGCCTTCCTTGTTCGACTCGTCGCGCAGCGCACTTATGCCCGCCACCTTCCCTTCGCGCACCAGATCCACGATCTGCTGTCGCAGTCGTTCCTTGTTCACCTGATACGGAATCTCGGTGACCACGATCTGGCTCTTGCTGCCGCGCTCATTCTCCTCGATCTGTGCGCGTGCGCGAACCTGAAGACGGCCGCGTCCCGTCTCGATATAGTCCTTGATGCCGGCGCGGCCGTAGATGAAGCCGGAGGTCGGAAAATCCGGACCGGTGATGATCTTCCGGATGTCATCAGTCGAAATCTCCGGATTGTCAACCATCGCCACGATCGCCGCTGACACTTCGCGCAGGTTGTGCGGCGGAATGTTGGTCGCCATGCCGACGGCGATACCGGTGCTGCCATTCACCAGCAGGTTCGGCAACCGCGATGGCAATACCTTCGGCTCTTCGCGCGTGTCGTCGAAGTTGGCGCCGAAATCCACCGTGCCGCGATCGATGTCCGCCAGCATTTCCATCGCGATGCGCGTCAGCCGGACTTCGGTATACCGATAGGCTGCCGCGTTGTCGCCGTCGATGCTGCCGAAGTTGCCCTGACCGTCCACCAGCGGATAGCGCAGCGAGAACTCCTGCACCATGCGCACCACCGCGTCGTACACGCTGCTGTCGCCGTGCGGGTGATACCGGCCCAGCACATCACCCACCACCGTCGCCGACTTGCGGTACGGACGGCCGGCTGTCAGTCCCGCCTCGTTCATCGCGTACAACACGCGACGGTGCACTGGCTTCAATCCATCCCGCACATCCGGCAGCGCGCGCGATACGATGACGCTCATCGAATAATTGATGAACGACTCCTTGATCTCCTCGTCGATCATGCGAGGCAGGATGCGTTCGCGGGGCCCTGGACCAGTCATGCGCAGATAGGGAAAGCGTGACCGACGTCACGTCGCGCGTGCGACGCGACGTCGGGAATGCGAACTACGAAAAGAGAGAGAGGCGCGCCGAAATGCGCGACTTCATGCCACCGCGCAGGTCAGATCCCGTCAACCCCAGGAACGCGCGATGACGAGCAAGAGCCAGCTGGTGCCTACACGATGGAAAATGTAGGTGCCACCACCATTGCTGGTTGACAGCGCCGAGCCGTCGCGATGCTCCATCGGACGGTGCACCGTCACGACCGCGTACTCCTTCCACAACATGGCGGCCGACACACGGGTGTAGGCCAGAATTGCACTGCTGTCGCGCACGTCCTTGATTGCCCAGTACCGGCTGCGCAACGTGTTCATCCCCCGGTCGCCGAACACCATGTTGGTGCTCACACCGTGCACTGGCTGCATCGATAAGCCGCTCACCATCGGCAACACGTACGATGCCGTGTCGCCGCGCGCGCGCACGATGCATTTACCGGTGCTGGCGTCGGTGATCTGTTCGGTCAATCCGGCCGCAATCGCCTCGCGTCCCGCCTTGCCGTTCCACACATCCCAGCGCGGCCGTTCGATGCCGGTTTCCCAGAGCACCACGGTGCGAAGCAGTTCGTGCCCTTCCGGCGTGTCCAGCGGCGCATCCACGGCGTAGGCCTGGATCAGCTTTTCAAACTTGTCCACCAGATCGGCAGTCGCTTCGCGCATCGTATCCGTGCTGTCGCGCGGAAACGCGCGCAACCAGCCGTCGTTGCAACGATCCTGCCCGATATCGGTGAAGTCCGAGGCGCGAAGCAGATGAGCGCGGTAGTCGTGCGCCAGTTCAAGCGCCGCCTCGAGCTCGTTTTGCGGTCCGCGACCCAGCAGCGTCACCGCTGAATTGGTCATGATGCGGGGCCGCAGTCCCGTGTCCGGTACCGGTCCGGAACGCAGGCACCCGGAAAGCGTGCCCATCGCGAATGCTGCTCCCGCGATGGAAAACGTCCCGACAGACCGCCACCGGCGCACATGAACACTCATGCAGTGAAACCTACCCGTCGCGTCCAATTCAGGACAGACGAGAGGCTCCGCCTGCAGCCCCAACCGGCGCTCGCTCATCCTCGTCATCAGCCAGCTCCTGATCGATCTCAGCTTCCCCAGCGGCTACCTCGGCGTCGATCGCAGCCTTCTCCCGCTGATACCGCGCCCACCAGATGCGCGTCACCTCGCCCGCCAGTTCGCGATTGCCCAGCCCGAACGCCAACGCCAGAGCCAGCGCCACTGCACCAAACAAAATGGCAAACGCCGTCGTGACGATATCGGTTGCGACTCCCAGTTCCTGCAGCGCCATGAAGATCGCCAGCACGACGATGCCCGCGCGTCCGACCCGCGCCAGCGTCGGGCCGCCATGCAGCGCTCCAGCGGCAGCCAGCAACAGCCCTTCCACGAAGCCGCCCAGCACGATGCCAACGATCACGATCACGATCGCCGCGATGATGCTTGGAATGTAGCTGACGAGTTCGGCAAAGACGTCGTTCAGCGACTGCAATCCGGCGGCGGTTGACGCCACCAGCAGCACCGCGAACATCACGGCCCAGAACACGATGTTGCCGAACACACGCGACGGATTCACCTGGTGCCCGGCGTGCTCCACCGCCTGCATCACGCCACCGCGTCGCAGCAGGTCGTTCACGCTGAGTTTCTTCAGCAGGCGCTCCACGCCGCGCTGAATCAGCTTCGCGAGCAGGTAGCCGGCGAACAGGATCACGATCGCGCCCAGCAACGCGGGCACCATTTCGCCGAGCGTCGCGAAGCT
>JANMWU010000457.1:0-17680 GCA_031380785.1 Gemmatimonadaceae bacterium | reverse complement strand
CTTCGCGAGGTCCGCGATAACCGGCCGGCCTTCCAGATCCTTGCCCAGTGCCACCGGCAGCGCGGCCCGTGCCGAGTTGTATTCGGGGTGCTCGACGATCTCGCGGAACGCCACCATCTCGGGCGTCGGATTCGGCACTTCGATACCAACTGCTCCCTTTCCGGGAATCGGCGCCACAATACGAATGCTGTTGGCGCGCATTGCCAGCGCCAGATCGTTCGACAGCGAGGCGAACTGCCGCACTTTCACACCCGCCGCCGGCTCCACTTCAAACTGCGTCACCGTGGGTCCGGTCGTGCGCCCGACCAGTTGTCCTTCGACGCGAAAGGTTTTCAGCGCCGCCATCAGCCGCGCGCCCGATGCATCCAGCTCCCGGCGATTCGCATCGGCGTTGCGCGGCGGCGGTTCGGTGAGCAGCGACGTCGGCGGCAACAACGCCATCGTCTCGTCGCTGTGATGTGCCGTGGCTTCGATTGCCGCGTTGACGCGCTGCTCACGCGATGGCGCAGCAGGCTTCACCTTCGGTGCGATCGGCAACACGATCCCAGCCAAGCCATCCTCGTCGTCGATCGGCTCCTCATCGTCGTCCACTGCCGCCGTCGCCTTTCCGCGGCGCGACGGCGCAGCCGGTTTCGAATCGCGCGCCAGCGACGCTGTCGCGTAGGCATCGATCGCCGGCATTTCCTCAGGCGAAGGTGCCATCTGCAGCGCCGCCAACGTGCTGTCGCGCTTTGTAGTGAGGGCGGACGCCATCTTTGGCGCGCGATCAAACAGTGCGTGCACCGGATTCCACGCCAACGTGCCGATGGTCAACGCCGACAGTCCCGTCAGCACCGCCAACCAGGCGCCGACGTAGCCGATCAATTTGATCAGATAGAAACCGATCATCCCGCCCCACACGCCTGCCACCAGGCTGGTGTCGCGCCCAACGCGCAACCCGAGCGCGAAGGCAATCGGCACCAACGCCAGCAGACCTGCCACAAACCAGAGCCAGGAGCGGTCCTCACCACGATTCAATCGCCCGAGAAGGCGCAGCCCATGCACGGCCGGCAGCACGGGCAGGAACACCACGCCGCTCCAGCCGAGGATCGCGACCAGCGGCGCCACGACCGCGGCGCCAATCGCGCCGAATGCACCGCGCACTTCGAGCAGCCCACCATCGGTGCCGATGGCGTACGTCATCAGCAGGCCAATCAGGAAGAGGGCCAGCACCAGCAATCCGACGCCGCTCAACTCGCGCTTTACCACGACGTCACGCCCCTCGGTCAGTCACCGCAGCCGTCGCGCCGCGGCGGACGATCGCGCGCTCTGTGTACTCGGCCAGCACCGGAAATTCATCAACGGCGGCGCAGATCTGCAGGTCAGCGCCGAAACCGGCGGCCTTCAATGCACGTCCGTGCTCCGCGTCGCGAAAGAGTGCCGCCAGATCAGCGCCATACTTCGTGGCCAGCAGTTCGCACATCTGTGCGGCATCGTTCACGGCCAGCATGGTGTTCGCCGCCCGCAGCTCGCGCACGAATCGTCCCGCACACGCCGAGTCCTCGAGTGAGGGTGTTCCCTCGCGTGCGGCGCACACCATAGTGACGTCGTGCCCGGCATTGAGCGATTGCTGCAGCTGCGAGAGCGTCACCGAAAAGTTGACGTAGCTGGCGATGTACACCGCTTTCGCATCGTCCGATGCCAGCAACGCGCGCGTGCCGTTGGTCGTCGTGAGCAGCACGGTGCGATGTTGCACAGCGGCCGGCGTGAACTCGAGCGGACTGTTGCCAAGATCGAAGCCGGGAATGACGACCATGTGTCGCTCACCGGCCAGTTTCACTTCGCCGCGATCGAACTGTTTCGCGGTGCGCACCGCATCTTCGGTTTCGAGAAACGGAATGACAGTTTTCGCGCCGGCGTGCAGTGCGGCGGCGATTGTCGTCGTCGCGCGCAGCACGTCGATGACGGCCACGATACGACCGTCCAGCGCCGCCGGTGACAGCTCCGACGGGGCCAGATACACATCAAGACGCACTCTTCACTCCTTCGCGAAGAGATCTGTTTCGCGTTCCAGAAACTTCGTATCGAAGTCGCCGGACTGGAACACTGCATTCTGCATCACCCTGGCCAGAAACGGAATGGTTGTCGTTGGCCCTTCGATGATGAAACTCTCGAGCGCCACTTGCATGCGCTTCACGGCTTCGGCGCGCGTCGGCGCCTGCACGATCAGCTTCGCCAGCAGCGAGTCGTAGTGCGGCGGCACCGTGTAGCCCGCGTACACGTGGCTGTCGATGCGTACACCAGGCCCACCAGGTGGATGAAAGGTGTTGATCTTGCCCGGTGACGGCTGGAAGTTGCGCATTGGATCTTCGGCGTTGACGCGACACTCGATCACGTGACCGCGAAGCGGCGGCAGTTCAGTGACGCGCAACGGCAACCCGGCCGCGACACGGATCTGCTCCTGAACCAGATCTACACCGGTCAGCATCTCCGTCACCGGATGCTCGACCTGAATGCGGGTGTTCATCTCCATGAAGTAGTACGACCCGTCGGTGTCGAGCAGCATCTCGATCGTGCCGGCTCCGACGTATTCGATCGCCTTCGCACCGCGAACGGCATCGGCACCCATGCGCAGCCGGAGATCGGGCGTCATCGCGGGCGACGGCGCCTCCTCGATCAGCTTCTGGTGCCGGCGCTGCACCGAGCAATCACGTTCGCCGAGGTGCATACAGTTGCCGTGCGTGTCGCCGAGAATCTGAAACTCGATGTGGCGCGGCCTCAGCAGGTACTTCTCGACGTAGACGTCCCCGTTGCCGAATGCCGACAGCGCCTCGCTGCGCGCGAGGTTGAAGCTGCGCGCGAAATCGTCGGCATCTTTCGCCACGCGCATGCCCTTTCCGCCACCGCCAGCCGAGGCTTTGATGATGACCGGAAATCCGATCGATTCCGCAAATGCCAGCGCTTCGTCCACATCCTCAACCGGACCCGGTGTGCCCGGGACGATCGGAACGCCGCACTCGGACATCGCCTTGCGGGCCGAGGCTTTGTCACCCATCACACGGATCTGATGCGCGGACGGACCGATGAATGTGATCCCCGACGCGGTGCAGGTCTCGGAAAATTCGGCGTTCTCCGCCAGAAAGCCGTAGCCGGGATGAATCGCATCGGCGCCAGTGATTTCTGCCGCCGCAATGATGCGGGGAATCTTGAGGTAGCTCTCGCGGCCGGCCGGCGGTCCGATGCAGACGTCATCGTCGGCGAACCGGACATGCAGCGAATCGCGATCCGCTTCCGAATACACTGCCACCGTCTGTATTCCCAGTTCGCGGCAGGCGCGTATGACCCGCAGCGCAATCTCGCCGCGATTGGCAATCAGGACTTTCTTGAACATAAATCCTCAGGACGATGCATTGGCGCGGAATGCATCCCACGATGTGTCGCTGGCCGACCCGACGCCCTGAATCTGGAGCGCAAATTCGCTGGGATTGGTGGCATAGAAGATCGCCTGATCGTAGCTGATGATGCCGCGCGTGTACCATGACAGCAGACTCTGGTCGAACGTCTGCATGCCGTATTGCACGGTACCATCCTTGATCAACTCGATGATGTCGAGTGACGCTGCCGGGTCGCGGATCTTATCACGCACGGCCGCCGTGTTCACAAGCACTTCGCACGCCGGCACGCGCCCTTTGCCATCTTTGCGCGGTACAAGCCGCAACGAGATGACGCCGGCCAGCGCGTTGGCGAGGTTGAAGCGCACTTCGGCCTGCTGGTGCGGCGGATAGAAGCTGAGTATGCGCGCGATCGTCGTCGATGCGTCGGTGGTGTGCAGCGTGGAAAAGACGGTATGACCGGTGTCCGCCGCCTTGAGCGCGGTGTCGAGCGTGTCGAGGTCGCGGATTTCACCGATCAGGATGACGTCCGGATCCTGTCGCAGCACGCGTCGCAGCGCCGAGCTGAAACTCAAGGTGTCGGTGCCGACTTCGCGCTGGCTCACGTGACTGCGGATGTCACGATGCAGAAACTCGACCGGGTCCTCGATCGTGATCACGTTCGCAGCGCGATTCTGGTTCACGTGATGAATCATTGCCGCCAGCGCCGTGCTCTTTCCCGAGCCGGTGATGCCGGTCACGAGGATCAGGCCACGCGGGCGCAATGCCAGTTCCTCCACCACTGACGGCAGGTGCAATTCGGATGCACTGCGCGTCTGATATGGAATGCCGCGCAGTGCGAATGACACGGTGCCGCGCTGCTGATACGCGTTGACGCGGAATCGGCCGATCCCGGACACGCCGATGGCGAAGTCGGACTCGCGCGTTTGCTGAAACTCCTTCAGATAGCGCTGTGGCATGATCTGCTCCGCCAGCGCTGAAAGATCTTCCGCTTTGAGTGCCGGATGATCGAGTCCAACCAGATCACCTGCCAGGCGGATTGTCGGCGGACGACCGACCTTCAGGTGCAGGTCCGATCCGTCGCGTTCGATCAGCGCCGCGAGCCAGCTGCGCAGCTGCGCTGAAAGCTGCTTGCCCTGCCCACTGATTGGCTTATCGCCAACGGACTGCGATGAGCCATCGGACGGATCAGACATTGGGATCGACGCGGAAGAGGACCTGGCCGTACTCCACCGCGGACGAATCCTGCACCCCTACCTCCACGACAGTGCCTGACACTTCGCACTCGATCTCGTTCATGATTTTCATCGCTTCGATTATGCAAAGGATCTGACCGTTCGCCACGCGCGTGCCGACGCTCACGTACGCATTCGCGCCCGGTTCCGGCTTCGAATAAAAAGTGCCGACCATTGGCGATTTCACTTCGAGCAGTGTCGACGCCGCCTTCGCCGGCTCAACTGCCGCCGCGGCCACAGTCGATGCCGGGGCCGGCGCAGCCGCCGCCAGCGCTGGCGCCGCGGCGGGAGCCGCAGCCATGAGTTGCGTGCCAAGCACCGCGCCACCGCGCGGCGCGGGACTTTTCGAGGCGCGGATCCTCACGCCCTTGTCGGACGTGATTTCCAGGGAGTCGACGGTCGATTCGTCGAGCATCTCGAGAACTTTTTTCAGATAGCGCAGGTCGATCATGGGTTGGCTCTGACGGCAGATGACGCGAACGCAGGAGTCAACGAAGCTCCAGCAGTTCACGAGGGAAATCGGTCAATCGTCGCGGTCCGGCAGCGGCGAGCAGGACATCATCCTCGATGCGAACTCCTCCCCAACCCGCACGATACACACCTGGCTCGACGGTGACTACCGCGTCCAGCGGAAGTATCGCTTCCGCCGATGATGCGAGGCGGGGCCCTTCATGCACTTCGAGACCGATCCCGTGCCCGAGCGAGTGACCGAAACCCTCGGCGAGACCTGCCGCTTTCAGGTGGTCGCGCGCGATGGCATCCGCCTCCCGCCCGCGCATCCCAGCTCGCACTTCGACGCACGCTTTCTCCTGCGCCTGCCTGACTGACTCATACAACTCGCGCTGCTCCGCCGACGCCGCGCCGACAACCACCGTGCGCGTGATGTCGGAACAGTATCCCTCGTGAATCGCGCCGAAGTCTATCAGCAGAAAATCACCGGACTCGACCGTTCGACTGGAACTGCGTGCATGTGGCAGTGCCGACCTCGGACCCGACGCCACAATCGTTGCGAATGGAAACCCCTCGCTGCCGGCATCGCGCAGCGCCTTTTCCAGCACGCCTGCAATCGCCGTCTCGGACAGACCCGCACGAATCTGTGGAAGAGTCGCCGCCAGCGCATCCGTCGCGATACGGGCCGCGACCTCGATCAGCGCCACTTCGCCGGCGTCCTTGCGCTCGCGTAACGCCTCGACCAGATCGCGCGCTGGTCGCCATTGCCAGCGCGCGCCATCGCCGAGCAATCGCTCGAAGTCGCGATGCAGCAGGTGCGCACTCTCGAAGCCGATCACTTCGATAGTCGGGATCGACGGCAGCGCGGCCCACAACTCGGTCCACAAACTGTTCGGAGCAATGATTACACGCGCAACGTCACCGACCTCCTCAGCCACCTGCGTCTGATAGCGGAAGTCGGTAAGGAGCGTGACACCGCCCCGCGCTGACACGAAAACCAGTGCATTGCTGCCTGAGAACCCGGTCAGATAGCGCACGTTCGCGAGACCGGCGAGCAGAAGGCCGTCGAGATGCTGCTCGTCCAGGACGGTCTGCAGCGCCGCAATCCGCGCACCGTAGTCGGCGCTCACTTGCCAATCGCCAGATGCGCCACCAGCGCCCGCAGCGCGTGTTCGTAGCTTGCGGCGCCAAATCCGCAGATGACCCCGACTGCGGCGCTGGCAAGCATCGAGTGGCGACGCTCCGGCTCACGGGCGAAGATGTTCGACAGATGCACCTCGACGAACGGCACCGGGACGGCCAATAGTGCGTCACGCAGTGCCAGCGATGTATGCGTGTATGCGCCCGCGTTGACGAGGGCACCGGCAACGCGGCCGCCGCGCCACTCGTGAATCGCATCGATCATCGCACCTTCGCCATTGAACTGCGCGCACTGCACTGCAACGCCCAGTGTTACGCCCACCGCAATGAGGCGCGCATCGATCTCTGCCAGCGACGTGCGGCCGTAGATGGTCGGTTCCCGTTCGCCGAGCAGGTTCAGATTCGGTCCATGCAGCACCGCGATGCGGCGTTCACCGTCCATCAGGACAGGCCTTCGAGCCAGCGATGGAATTCCGACGGCTCCGACGTGTCGGCATCGGTTTCGGTTTCGGGTGCCTTGCCCGGCGGGGCTGACGCACGCGCAGGTGGGTCCGGTTCAACCGGTTACGGCGGCGGCGCGACCGCGTCCAGCGGCAGCCCCGAGAACGATGGATACGGCGCTGGCGGCGCGGGCGGGCCCTGCCGTAGCACCGGACGCGGCGGCACCAGCGGTCGAGGCGGGACGAGCGGCGGCGGAACCGGCGGTACCGACACCGCTGACGGCTGCGCAACGACGGGTGCTTGCGGCGGCAGAGGTGGCGGAGAGTACGCGGCAGCCGGCATGGCTGGCGCGCTGGCTGGCGGCACGAACTGATCGAAGGAGGCCCAGCTTCCGGGCGTGACTGACGCCGGAGGCGGCGGAATGACGGGCACGCCGCCGAAAGTCGGCGACAGCGACGGCGGAGGCTGAGATGGCGTTGGTGTCGATGGCCAGCCCGGCGCCTTGCCCAGCGTCGCAGGCGTATCGATGCGCTGCCGAGGTGGCGCTCCACTTCCGGAGAAGAATCGGTCAAACGACAACAATGGCGCTGGCGACGCGCCTGTCGTCTCGTCGCCGGGCACCGAGGACGGAAGCTCAAGAATGTCGGGCACCGGCAATGTCGGTGCCTCCTTTGGAAGTCGTCCGATCATCTGACCGGCGAGAGCGATCAGCATGTCGGCTGCCGACTCGTCAGCCGCAGTCGCCGTGGCTGATCCGAAGATTGCGCCGAGCCGCGTCGTGCCGCTGGAGAAAGCGGCGCCCATTGGCTGCGGCTCGGCGCGCGGCGCCGATGGAATGCCCGGCTGACCGAATGCCTCGGTGGAGATGCCGAACATGTCTTCGCCGACGAGTGCGGAATCAACCGGAGTTCCGGTACTTCCTGCGTCGGCGAACCAATCATCCCCCGACGAGGGCGCCGCATCCGTATCGGGACTCCACGCCCCGCCAAAGGCGTCGCGCGCACTGCTCTCAGCGGTCGCAGGCGGCGACACGTCGTACATGTCTTCGAGAATCGAGCGACCACCAGTTTCGGTTGAGTCGGCACCATCCAAGTCACCGAACTCCAACGCTTTATCAGCATCCTCCTGAAGTGCCTTGTCAATGCCACCACCCGACAGCCCCGCCTCCAGTTCCTCGATCTTGCGACGGAGTGACGTATCCCACGGCGATCGCTCAGCAAGCGTTCGATACACGTCCAGCGCCTGCTGCAGGAACCCCTGCCTGGCGTAGAGCGCGGCCATGGTTTCTGTCACGAATTCCGGCGCCGTCGCCGAAGCATCCGTTGCCGGCGCATCCCAGAACGGGGTCGTGCCTTCCGCTCCCACTGACGCGCTTTCCGACGGCTCCACACGCGGCGGCTCGGCCGGCTGAGCGATCTGTTGCGGAGGCGTCTCGCGGTCTTGCGCGGATCGCCATGAGGCAAAGCTCGCAAGTGCGCCGAACGCGGCTGGCCGTGTCAGCAGCGGGTCGGATTCCGCGGCCGGTACGGATTCGGTCGCCTGAGTCGGCGTAGATAGACCAGCCGAGAAATCGGCTTCGTTGACCGGTGGAAGCGACGGTCCGGACGCAGCGCTGGCGGCTGGATCTTCCAGCGCCGCGACATCGTCGAAGATGAAGCCGACGCCATCGTCCACCTGAATGCCGGGCAGCGATCCGGCGTGTGGCAACGGCTCGTCCAGCGTGCTGAGATCGAAGGTGTTCAGCGCGCGCGACGGAACCGGCGGTAGCGCCGGTGGCGTGGCCGTGCGCCGTTCGGCTGCCGCCGCATCCGTGATGGCGCGCAATCCGGGTGGCGTTGGATCGAAAAGCGCGGAATCACCCACATTCATTGTGGCGGGCGCGCTGCTTTCAGCGCGAGCTTCGGCGCCCGGGAATGACTCAGGTGGCGCCACTGGTGCTGCGGCCGATAGTTCGGGCACGCTGGGCGCCGACGCAGCGATCGGCGCGATCGTGTCCGACGCGGCGACTGGCTCCATGACACTGTCTGCGTCAGACTGACCGAGCCCGCGCAGGATGCGCTCGATTTCCTGATTCTGCGGATCCGCGTCGCGCACACGCGAGTACCACCGACGCGCATCGACCAGATCGTTGCGAGACCGCGCGATGTCACCCAGATGGCGAAGCGCGATCAGGTTTTCATCGTCGAGCGCCACCGACGTCAGAAAGACTTCCCGCGCCGCTTCGATGTCGCCCTTCTGGAAGTAGGCTCGACCGAGCACGATATGCCCGCTCATGTGACCGGGCTGTGCCGGCAGATGCTCGCGGCACAACGCAATTGCGCGGTCGAGTTCGTTCAGATTCCGATACTCGTTCGCGAGCGGCACGAAGTAGCGCCGCGGGTTCTGCATGTACTTGGCTGTCAGCTCTTGCAGCCGTGGCCCTGGCGCCATCGCGTCCTCGGAAATTTTCAGCTCGGCAGCGGTTCAGGCTCGACCGCCGGACCGCCGAAGATAGCCCACGTTGCTGACGAGCGTCAAATGGCACTCGTGCGTCGAAGTGTCGGTATCACTTGAAGTTGTGCCCCATAAAGGCCTAGCTTTCACGGCTGTTCTGACTCGCGGTTCAGGTCGTTCCCCACAGGAGTTCTGTTCAAGTGCTGCAGACGTTCAGATCGTACGGCAAATACATTTTCTGGGGCCTCGCGGTGACGTTCATCGGCGGCTTCGTCTTTTACGAATCGTCGGGACTTTTCGGACGTGATTCAGGCCCGACGCTCGGCACGACCGTCGTCAAGGTGGACGGCCAGGACGTCCCGTACGGCTCATACCAGCGCGCCATCGAGGCGGCCGTCCAGTCTGAAGAGCAGCAGCGCGGGCACTCCCTGACGCTCGACGAGCGTTCGCAGGTCGAGAAGAAAGCCTACGACGACATCATCACCGAGATCCTGCTCGAGCACGAATACAAGAAGCGTGGCATTGCCGTCACGCAGGAAGAGATCGTCGAGTATGCCAAGTTTTCACCGCCGCCGCAGTACGCGCAGCTCCCCGAATTGCAGACCAACGGTCAGTTCGACTTCGAAAAGTACCAGCGTTTTCTGCGCAGCCCGCAGGCGCGGGCGCAGGGTCTGCTGGCGCAGCTGGAAGGGTACTATCGAAGCACTATCCCGAAGCAGAAGCTGTTCGAGCAGGTTGCGGCCGGCGCGTTCGTAAGCGACGCGCGACTGTGGCAGATGTATCGCGACGGACATGACTCGGCGCAGGTGTCATACGTCGCGATGCGTCCGACGATCGCGAACGCTGCCGAGATCACCGACCCCGCAGCGCGGACGTATTACGAGGCGCACAAGGCAGACTACAAACGACCCGGCCGCGCCGCAGTATCTGTGCTGGCGATTCCGCTGCTGGTGACGGCCGGCGACAGTGTCGCCACCCGCGACTCGATCGTGAAACTGCGCGCACAGATCGTCGCCGCCGCTGATCAGAAGGCGGCGTTCATCGACCTTGCGACGCGCGTCTCCAATGACACGTCGTCAGCCACGCGTGGCGGTGACCTCGGCAAGAGCACCGGCACGCAATTCGTGCCGCAGTTCTCCGCTGCCGCCAGGGCGCTGACGGTGGGCCAGATCTCCGAGCCGGTGAAGACTGACTTCGGCTGGCACCTGATTCGCCTCGATGCCAAAAGCGGCGACACGCTGAGCCTTCGTCACATCCTGCTGGCGGTCACGATGAATGAAGGCGCCGCCGGACGCGTCGCCAAGCGCGCCGACTCGCTGTCGTCGCTGGCGTCAGGTGCCGAGACACCGCAGAAGTTCGACGACGCCGCCAGAAAGCTCGGACTGCCTGTCATGCGCGCCACCGCCACTGACGGCGATCCACTCACCGTGGCCGGTCGCTACGTGCCCAACGTGAGCGCATGGGCCTTCGGCGGCGCGCGCGCGGGCGAGAGCAGCGAAATGTTTGATGATCCGAGCGGCTACTATGTCGCCCGCCTCGACACGTTGCATGCCGAGGGTACCGCGTCGTTCGAGGAAGTGCGCGACGAGATCAAGGAGCGGCTGGCGAAGGACAAAGTGGTTGCGGAGTTCATGACCCTTGGCCGCAACATGACGCAGTCCGCGGCGGCGCTGGGCTTCGAGGGTGCGGCGCAGCGGCGCGCGCTCACTCTGTCGAAGTCGAACGCCTTCACGCGCACGATGCAGACCGAAGGCCTGGGCGGATTCAATGAGGCCATCGGAGCGGCGTTCTCGCTGCCAATCGGTGCGACGAGTCAGCCGATCCGTACCAATGACGGTGTGTACGTCATTCGCGTCGATCGACGCGTGAAGGCGGATAGTGCGGAGTTCGTCAAGCAGAAGGAGGTGCAGCGCTCGCCGGTGCTGCGCGGCATGCGCGAACAGATGGTGCGCGACTATCTGGAAGGCCTGCGCAAAGGCGCCGCGATCGTCGACAGCCGAAAGAAGCTCAACTCGGCGGCACGTCGACAAAGCTCGACCTGATTCAAAGCAGCTGCGTCGAAACAACGAGCGGGGTATCGGAATCACACCGATACCCCGCTCTCTCGTTCGGGCACTGCCGGACGCCTACATCAGACGCTTCGGTTCCGCAGTCGGATCGTCAACGCGCACCGGTGTTTCCGTCGCGCGATTCGCTTCGGAGCGAAACGTCGGCTCAGCATTCTGAATGCTGCCTTGCACGTCGTTGATGTTCTTCTTGAACGAATTGATGCCCTTGCCCAGCGCGCCCGCGATTTCGGGAATTCGCTTCGCGCCGAAAAGCAGCAGCACCACGATGAGGATCAGTACGGTTTCACCCATGCCCAGTCCGAACGGCATATGACAACTCCTAGAAAAGAGACCGCGCAATGAGGTACGCGATCAGTACCCCGAGCAAACTCAAAAGTGACACATCGAAGGCGATCGGACCAAGTGCAAACTTGAGGATCACCAGATCAATCTGCAATGGACCGAGGCTCGGCGTGACACCCGTGGTCAGAAACTCCTTCACGCTTCCCGCGGGCAGGAAGCGACGCGAGAACTGCGTCAGAAATCCGCCCACGATGAATCCGACTGCCAGAACAATCGCGTGAAAGGCCGGCCGGTGCCGGGACATCCCACCGCGTGACGCCATCACCACCGCCGATCGAGGACGTATCCCACCAGCTCGAGTAGCGCCGACCGCGCCGCCGTGTCCGGCAATGCGAGTGCAATCTCCTCAGCCTCCTGCGCGAATTGCTCACCCTTGCGTCGTGCATACTCAATGCCATCGGCCTCGACCACGAGGCCAATCACCTTACTGATCGCGGATTCGCCTGGCTCAGAAGTCTCGAAGAACCGCTCGACCTCACGCCGCGCACTGACCGGCATGCGACGCAGCGCAGCGATCAAAGGCAACGTAACCTTCCTCTCACGAAGATCGGCACCTGACGGCTTTCCCGTGATCTCCTGGCCTTCCACATAGTCGAGCAGGTCATCCGCGACCTGAAATGCCATGCCGAGGCGGTCACCGAAACGCGCCAGGGCGCTGCGATGCGACGGGGCCCCACAGATCGCACCCACTTCGCAAGCGGCGCTCATGAGCGACGCAGTCTTGGCGTGATTGAGCTGGAAATACTCCTCCTCGCTGAACTGAAGCCGATCCACCGCCGACAGCTGCCAGAGTTCGCCCATGGTCATCGCCTTCGCCGCATCGGCGATCACCGTCAGCGACTCCATGTCGCGCGTGCTCACGAGATGACGGACCGCCTGCGAGTACAGATAGTCACCCATGATCACCGAGACCTGGTGACTGAAGACTGAGTTGACCGTCGGCATGCCGCGGCGCAGTACGCTGTGATCGACGGAGTCGTCGTGCACGAGCGTGGCGAGGTGGATCAGCTCCACCACTGCGGCGTGATCGATCGCGCGCGTGCTGCGAGTCTCCTCCACGGCATTGGCCAGCAGAACAAGCGCTGGCCTCAACAGCTTGCCTTGCATGCCCTGGAGATGCCGGTTGACTTCATCAATGAGCGGGTTCTCGTCAGCGACGATGTCCCACATGCGCGACGATACGAGTTCGAGCTCCGCGCGCACCGGATGCTGAATTCCGGCCAGCGGATTCTCGAGCCCGGCCCTCGCGGGAACCGGTAAGCTCATCTAGGCGGGCTGCTGCAGGGTCTGGATACGGGCCGCGACGTCGCGGAAGCGGATGTCAACGGCGTACACCCTTTGATAATAGCGCAGCCCCTCATCCCGTGCCCCGATTGCTTCGCAGGCGAGACCAAGGAGGTAGAGCACGCCTCGCAAGGTGTCGTCATTGTGGGCGACGGTCGGGTCGTCCAGCGCACGCAGGAGCAGTGAGCGCGCAACGGCCGGCTCACGCTTGTCGAGGAAACAGCCGCCCAGAGCCTCAATCGATTCAACGCGCTTCTGCGCGCTTCGCGAGGCGACCTGGAACTCGGCGATCGCGTCATCCACGAGCCCCATCTCGCGGAAGGCGATGCCAAGGTCGAAATGACTCACCGCATCATCGACGGGAATGGTCTTCTCGATACCATCACGGAATTCCTGCAGGATGTGCTGGAAATCCGCTTCGTGATCGCCCGTCTGCTTGGGCTCTCCGATTGTCATACGCGCCGACGGCGGTTCATCCTCATCGTGCAGGATGTCCGACAGATTCACGTACGACGGCGTCGGGCGCTTCTTCCGTGGCGGCGGCTCCGGCGCGGCGGCAACCGGCGGCGGCTCAGGCTCCGCCTCAACTTCAGCCAGCTCGTCCATATCGAGCGTCGGCAAGTCACCGAGCACATCGCCAGCGGTGTCGGACTCCGTCTCGAACGACAGATCCGTGGAGTGCACGTCGTCGATCGTATGGAACGACGGCATCCCGATTTCGTCGTGATCCGGTTCCGAGTCCGGCAGCGCGATGGGGTGAAACGCCTGGGGTGCAGCCGGGATGGCCGGCATGCTCAGCGGTGTCAGGCGAGCAGGCGCCGGGTGTGCACGCGGCGGCTGGATTTCGTGATTGTCTGACGAAGTGTGTTGCTCGTCGACGAATTCGATGTTGCCCGGCACTGCGGCATCAGGCAACTCCGTCTGCTTCCCGGCGCTGACCGGCGACGCCAATTCCTGCGTTGCCGGCGCATCGAAAGAGGTGGCCTCAAAGCCGTCGAGGGTACCGCCCGCGGCCACGGCATCGAACTCGCCGGAGGCCTGTGCAGTGGGCTCGAGCCCTTCGAGGCTGGCCGTCGCCGCGGGACGCTGGAGATCGCCGCCGAGCATCGGCGACGTCTCGAGAGCACCGAAGTCGTCGTCGCTGTCGATGAACACGAGATGCGGATCGGTGCGCTTGTTGGCGCGATCATGGTCCGACTCGGGCACCCAGTGCTCGTCGATCTCGCGAGCCACCTGTGCAACGCCAGCCGCCTCGTCGCTGCGACGGGCGACTGCATGCAGCCGATGCAGGACCGTGAGATGGGGCAGCGCGTCGGTCTTCCTTCCGGCGCGCAGCAGCTGCTCGACCACCACCGAACGCACGTGCACATCCTCGGGCGACAGCTCGGCGAACTCGCTCAACGCCTTGAGCGCTTCACCGTGCTGGCCAAGCTTTTCCAGCGCTTCGGCGACTGACAGGTAGTGTCGCTGCGCATCGACAACCATGCCCTTTTCAGCCGAGAATCGCGCCAGCCGGCGGAGCGTCGGCACGTGGCCGGGGCGCTGGCGCAGAATCTTGTTGCAGAGCGCAATGGCATTGTTGAGGAAGCCGCTCAGCGCATACTCGTCGGCGCTCTTTTCGAACAGCGCTATGGCATCGTCGATCTGTCCGACGCGCAGGTGCAGGTCGCCTACGCGATTGCGGAGCGCGACGTCCACATCATCGGTGCCGCCATGTTCGGTGAGCAATTGCTGGTACAGCGCGAGCGCCTTCTCAGGCTGTTTTTTCAGCTCGAGAGCGGCGGCCTGCTGTTTGAGCACTGCCGGAGAGGAGGCCATGCGGAAGACGACGGGGTGACAGGGGGTGGACCTGCTCAACCGATAACGACTAAGGTAGGGCTAAGTCACAGCTGTCTCAAGCGGTTACGTGACCGGGGCCCTGCCTGTCAGTGCCGTATATACGCGACCCGGCGCCAATCAGTGCCGCGGTATGTCACGCCATGACGTCCTGGATGCGGTCAAGCCGAAGCGGCGCCTGTGCTTCACCGCGACAGGCATAGTAGCACCGATTGCAGTCGATGGGCTGATATCGGCGCCACTCGCTCCAGTGGAAATCCACCGGAAAATCCGGGCAGCGACGGACACCGCCGGTTGGGTCGATGTGAATCGTGCTCATGCCGCTTTCGCACGGTTCGGTCATCTCGCCACGCGTGTACCGCGGCAGCTGCTCGAGGTAATGATCCGAGTTGGTGATCACGCCGCGGCGTCGCTTCTTGTACGCCAGCAGATCGGCGGCCAGCTCTTCGATCTGAGTCTGCTGATCGGCGCGCAACAGGTGCTCGACGTTGCCGTTCTTGAAATCGGTATAGACGCTGAAGTTCACGCCACAGCCGAGTTCCGCCGCGCGCGCAACGATGGGTCGGATCTGATCGATGTTGTCATGCTTGATAACGGTGTTGAAGCGGATATTGTCGATGCCGCGGGACCGCATCCCCTCAACGCTGGCGAAGATCTTCGCCACCAGCCCCGGAATGCCGCGTGCTTCGTCGTGGCGCTGGTCGAGGTAGTCGAGCGAGATACTCAGCTGATTGATGCCGGCATCCTTCAGCGACTGCCCACGTTCGGCCGAAAGCATGGCGCCGTGCGTGATCAGCGTCATGTACTTCCAGTTGATCGCGCGATCGACGCCGGCGATCAGCTCCTCGAGGTCACGTCGCAGCAGTGGCTCGCCGCCGGTGAAGCAGACCAGCATCGGATCGAAGAACTTCGCGGCATCGGCGTAGCTCTTCAGCTCCCGCTCCTTCTCGCTCGCGTCCGTCTTCCAGTAGTCGCAGAACCCGCAGCGCGCGTTGCAGCGCAGTGTGACTTCGAAGTGCACCAGTACCGGCATCCGTCGCACTCGAAGCGAGACGTACTTCCGGAAAAACCCCGGAACGTGCCATGGTTTGAACCGGGCGGAAAGCATCAGGGCGACGTGCCGGTGCGTCGATAGGTCTGCTGGTCGAAGTTGAACTTCAGATCGGGCTGCGCCTTGAGCGCAATGAAGAAGGAGAACGCGAAGTTGCCGTTCGGCGCCTGCGTGAAGTTGAAGATTGCCCGCCAGTCGTGGAGTTCGCGCTGCAGCGAAACGGTCTGCGCGGCGAACTGACTGCGCTCCGCGTCATACGTGGTAGACCACTGCGCCGCCCACTTGGGCGTCAGGTTGAAGCTGGTCTGCAGCTGCAGTGACCGGACCGGAGGGGTGATGAATATCGGCGAGCCAGCGCCCACGAACTGTTGGTTGTTGTCAACGCCGGGAGCGTTGCCGTTCAGACTGATGCACTGCTGCAAATTGATAGGGTTTGTGTTGGCGGCCAGCAGTAAACGGCACCGTTCTTCCACGGGAGGTAACTGAATCACGTTGGCACCACGCGGTGGGCGCTGGCGTGTGGAGGAATAGGAGAGGTTGATGTTCCAACCTTGCCCGCTCGGGATCACGCCGTAGCCCGGCCGCACCTGATTGCCGTTCAGCCCGCGATTCACGCCGTTGATGTTCAGGGCGTTCGGGTCGTTGCGAAGCTGCATCGAATCCACTGACGTCAGATTCGATGCCGCCGGCTTGAAGTCGCGGCCGCCGAACACGCGATTGAACCACTGAATCACACCGGCGTTGCGATCGAGTCGCAGCGACGCGTGGAACTCTTCGCGGAACGGCTTGAACACGGCCGTGTCGGAAATCGGGTTGCCCTGAAACAGCGAGTAGCGCGTACCGAAGTCGAATCCCGGCAGGAAATCGGAGCGCAGACCGAGGCCCCAGTAGGAGCTTGTAAGGCCGGTAAACTTCGAGACCTTCTCCGGAGTGAGTGATCGACGGCGGATGTCCTGATACTGCAGAATATTGTATGAAATAGGGTCAGTCTGGATGCTGAGGGCGCGGACTTTGCGACCGGCGTCTGGCGCCGAGTCAGCTGGCGCGCGCAGCTTCACTTCAATGTTCTGATTCACGCTCAATGAGAGCACGTTCTGCGGCAGCGAGCCGTTATAGCCCTTGCTGAATCGGTTATACGCGCGAAGATACTCGTCGCTGACAGTGCCGCGCGGCGCGACCGACCACGAGAGACTTGGCGAGAATGAGTGCCGGATACGCGTCACCGGACCAATGCCAGGGAAAAACCCGAAGAGTGTGGGCGCGATAGAAAGGTTGATACTCGGCCGTTTTGACTGTGCTACGAATCGACCGCCCGACAGCGTCGATCTGACCCAGAACGGGCCTGGGTCGACGTTTGCAAACTGAATGCTTGGTGAGACGTTCCACTTTCCGCGGCTGAATGACGGCAGCGAAAAGCTGGTACGCCAGTCGATACCTGTCTGGGTGAATCCGTTGTAGAATCGCGTGGATTGCACTGTGTCACGCACGCCGCCGCCGCGATCGATGATCTCCTCGATCACCTTCAGCTGCGAACCCGTGTTCGATTCATCATTGATGTCGAACGAGTTCTCGAGACTGAAGCCGAAAATCTGCAGTGGCGTATTAAACGCCAGCGTCGTCACGCGCTTGTTCAGCCGCACGGTGTCGCTGCGGACGCTTCCGTCAGCGTTCGTGACGTAGCGGAAGGCAGCTTCTCCTCCGCCCTGCTGATTGGTGTTGCGCGTCTCGGAGCCCGTCAGCGTCGGCGTCCACGTCAGCCAGGTGCCGGCGGTGATGGGCGCCGAGTTGATGCTGAGGGTCGGCAGCGTCTGATCCACCTGCGGGCGGCCGGTGTACTGCGTGCGGTTTGCACCCAGCGCCACGCTGAACGGACCGACGGCGGTGGAATAGTTCGCCGAGGAGCGGAACGTCGCCAGCGCCGCGAACGGATTGAACGCGGTCGTCCGCTGCACAAGCGTGTTCGACACGTAGTTGACCGACGTGTTAAAGCTTGTCTTGCGGGAGAAGCGCTGGTTGTGGTTGAACTGG
>JANMWU010000444.1:0-6219 GCA_031380785.1 Gemmatimonadaceae bacterium | reverse complement strand
ATGAGTGCGGCAGAGTCGGCGGCAAGCAGGGCAATCGCGTCGGACAGCAATGCGTACAATCTGGAAACGCTCGCGCATGTGTACGACCGCTCCGCACGCGTGGCGGAGGCGCGCGCGACGTATGCCGCACTGGCTGCTTTTGGGCATGGCACAGTGGGAAAGGAGCCGCAGCAGCTGGTGCGACTGGCGCCGCTGGCAATCATCAGGCTCGACGCCGACGCGGGACGGGTCGGTGACGCGCGAGCGGGGATGGGGCGCTTCCTGGAACGCTGGCCGGCGTCGGCGGCGAGCCTTCCGGCGCTCGCGGCACTGCGCGCGCGCGTCGAACCGCAATCCCGGCAGTAGCGACGTGCATACCTTTGCCATCATGCAATGGCTCAGAAGAGTTGCGCTGGTCCTCTGTCTGCCGTCCGGACTGACGGCTCAGACATCGGTGCGCGCGACGCTCACCGGCACTGTGTACGACAGCGTGGCGCGTCATGGATTGAGCGGCGCGATGGTGCGTATCGTGCGCGCGGACAATCCGTCAGTCGGCCGCAGCGCAACCAGTGACGCACTGGGAAGTTTCGTGTATGACAGTGTGCCCGCCGGAACGTGGCTCGCGACGTTTCTGCATCCCGCGCTCGACTCGTTGCGGCTCGAACCCGGCATTGTGCGCATCGAGATCCGCGAGGCCGGTACACTGGCGGTGCCGCTCGCCATTCCCTCGGCCCGGACGCTCGTCGCGCTCAACTGCCGTGTGCCGCAGCCCGCAGACTTGGGGGTGATTGTGGGCGAGGTGCGTCGCGCGTCGGATGATGGCGCACTTGCCGGAGCAACGGTGGAAGTGTCGTGGCCGGAGTGGGTGCTGCAGAAAGGACGGATGGTGACCGATCAGCGCGTGCGCACCGCGACGACGGATTCGACCGGTCGAGTTGTGTTGTGTGGCGCGCCGTCCGGCAGCACGCTGCGTGGCATTGCGTGGAGCAAGGCCGACACCACCGGCGCAGTGGAAGTGATGACGCGTGACGCGGGCTACAGCATTCTCGATTTTGCGATCGCTCCGGTGGAGCATCTGGTGGTGAAACTCGCTGCAGCCACGGACTCGTCGCTGTCCGCTATCGTCCGCCGTGGCAAAGCTGCCGTGCGCGGCGTGATCACGACAATGGACGGCCGACCGCTGTCGAATGCAGTAGTGCGTGTGATCGGGAGCGGCTCGCAGGTCCGGACGTCAGCGGCAGGAACGTTCACGATCGGTGACGCCGGCGCGGGCACGCAGACACTCGAAGCGCGGGCGATTGGCTATCAGCCGATGCGTGAAGCGGTGCGACTGAGCGAAACAGGACCGGCAGTTGTGAATCTGCGGCTGCCCGTGCGACGTGTGCAACTCGACACGGTGCGTGTGGTGGCGGGAAAGCAACTGACGCCCGAGCTGCTCGCAATCGAGCGACGCTGGCGCGTTGGCGTCGGGACAATCATGGATGGCAATCTGGTGCGCGAGCGTTCCAACCTGTTCGTAACGGATGCGCTGCGCGGCGTGTCAGGCGTGACGGTGAGACAGGTAGGCGGATTCGGGCAGACGGTGTGGATGCGGAGCAGCAGCGGTGAAGAGTGCCAGGCCTCGGTGATTGTAGATGGCGGTCAACTGCCGCCGTCGCAGGCCGCCAGCATTTCGATCGACGAAATGGCGCGGCGCGAGGACATCACGGCGATCGAAGTGTATCCGCGGCCGAGCATGATCCCGGCCGAGTTCACATCGATGGTGAATGGCTGCGGTGTGGTGGCGATCTGGACGAAACGCGGGACGGGTGGTGTGACTCCTGTGAGACCCAAACCGGGCGACCGTAAGCCGTAGCGCGTCAGCGTGATCGCTTGCGTGCGAAGGCCGAATCCTATGCGGCCAGCGCGGGCTTTGGCGTCAGCACCGAGTCAACCATCCCGATTCGCGCAATTACCAGATCACGATCAGCGTGTCCGCCGTCGGCGTACTTCCAAGCGTCACGGTATCGGACGCGTGCACGACCGCGGTTGTGAACGCGTGGTCGGGCAGCGCGCCGAATGTCCATTCGTTGTCGGCCACGTTGGCCTCGTCACGCCAGCATCCGCGATCGACGTGATCGGCGAATCGAGTCACGAGGTCCACGGGGACGGCGCGCGTCTTCCAGTGCACGAAGGCGGGGCATGCGCTGAGCGATGCAAGCTTTCCGCCACGTGACGCAAACCTGATCGAATACCGCGAATACGAATTGTCCCGCACGATCGGTTCGCCGAGGCAGACAAGCACCCAATCCTGGGACGGGACAGCCGGAGCGCGCCGGCAGATCGCATGAAGCTCGGTCAGGCGTTCGCGAACGTCGCTCATGTTCGTGCCGACGGGAATTACGGCGCTGAGGCCGGCTTCGACCTGGTGTTGAAGTGAATTCGAGAAGGCGGCGCGCATTGCGTCGAGGTCATCGCGACGATGCACCTGGCTACTCGCAATGATGCCGCCGATCGTAATCACAAAGAGCAGGATCAGCCCGGGAATCAACGGAGAATCAAACGTGGGCGGTGAAATCGCGTGCTCCTTCAGCGATTGAACGCGGACCTGAAGCGGTGGTGGATCGCGGAACGTGATCATGGCATTCCTCCGTCAGCCCTTTGCTATTGCCGATGCGGTTCGCAGCCCATTGGCCACGAACGTGAGCGTGCCATTGCAGCAGCCCGCACTCGGCTGCGTCGGCGCACCGGCCACCCAGAGATTCCCGTGGTCGTGCGCTCGACCCCACTTGTCGACGACGCTCGTTGCCGGATCATCACCCATGCGACAGCCACCAGCCGGATGCTCCTGACCCAGATCGTTCACACTGTTCTCCATCTTCAGGATCTCGCCGCCACCCGCTTTCGCCATGCGGCGGAAAAGATTTGCGATCTGCTCTTCCTGCCAGGTCTTCAACGCGGCGCTTGCCGGCGCATCGCGAAACGTGAGGTTCGGCATCGCGTCACCGAACCGATTCTTCTTTGCCGGATCGAGTACCAGCTTGCTCTCCTGATCGGGGAGCACATCGTAGTAGGCGCGCACGCGCGCCGTCGCGCCCTTGGCACGCGCGCGCCAATCGCTCAACATGGCGTCCCCGAACAGCGGTGCGCCTTTGTCATCGTGCAGGCGTGGCTCGCGGCCCACACTCGACTCCCACAAACGGAGATCGTGCCGCAGATACCTGCCACGCTTTGGCACGCGCATAAACTGCTTCGATACCAGCGAATGCTGCGCGTTGATGCCGGGATACAACTCCAGCGGCAGTTTCAGGTACGCGTTGACGTTACGATGGCCGGCGAGATACTTGCCAACCAGTCCACTGCGATTCGCCAGACCGTCCGGATGCGCCGCATCCCTCGACAGCAGCAGCAGGTGCGGCGACCAGGTGAAGCCGGCTGCGAGCACGAACGTCTTTGCCGTGATCGTCACTTCTTCGCCCGACGCATCGGTGCGATTTCCGGTGGCCTGCACGATAGCCCCTGATTTCGGATCGCTGATCAGGCGCCGCACGAGAATCTGCGGTAGCAGCGTCACCTTGTTGCCGCTCACCAACGCATTCCAGGTAAAGTCGGGAGAGTACTTGGCACCTGTCGGACAGACGGGATAGCAGGTATCGCAGCGCTGACACTGACTGCGGCCAGCGTGCGGAATGGAATTCTTTGCCGACGGCGTGCTCCAGCTGGCGATGCCCGCTTTGGTTGCGAACTCCTGCAGCTGCTTCAGGTTGTAGTTCACCGGCAACGGCGGCAGCGGGTACGGTTTGCCGCGTGGATCGAGGGCCACAGGACCCTGTTCGCCCGACACACCCATTCGCTCTTCGGCTTCCTGATAGAATGGATCGAGTTCGTCATATGTGAACGGCCAGTCGGTGCCGACGCCGTAGATGGACTTCGTGCTGAAGTCTTCCGGCGAGTAGCGCGGCGATACGCCACCCCAGTGCATCGCCAGCCCACCGACGGTCATGCTCGGCGAAAATCCCCAGGTCGTTCCGTACGCATTCTGGTCATCGAGATGATCCTGCTTCCACGGACTCTCGCCGTATGCCTGAAAGCGCGCGCGTGCCTTGGTCCTGTCGGCGAACGAGGTGGTGCTGCGGCCAGCTTCGAGCACAGTGATGCTGCGCGTCGTCGTCTCGGAGAGCTTCGCTGCCATCAGCGCGGCCGTGATGCCACTGCCGATGATGAGAATGTCGGTATCGATGGTCTTCATACGCGCAGCCCCATGATCGGCAGTGGCTTCGCGTTCGCGTCAGCGAGTACACGACATGTCCCGGGCATGACTTTCGCGCCCAGCGCCAGATCCCACGCGTCGGGGCTCGATGCCCAGTGCGCAAGCAGCGCGATGGCGATGTGCTTCGCTTCAAGCGGCGAGGGAAGTCGCTCTCCCACGTCGCCCTTGGTGGCAATGCCGAGCAGCTCGCGTCGCACATCGGGTGCGAGTCGCGCAAACGGTTTGTGTCGCGACTTTCTCGCGAGGACATCCAGTGCGGCGAGCTGCGCCCGCCATGCCGGCGCCGGATCCGGTGGCAGGTAGCGAATGTCGGAGTAGCCGTAGCCGTGCATCTCTTCGGCCACGGGATCATACGCATCTGCCCACGCAATGAACTGACCGATTGCAACGTCGCGTCTCTTCTCACCGAGTTCCGACGGCAGCACTGCTTCGCCGACAGCATCCAGCACGGTACGATCGAAGCCGTTGATCTTGTCGTTCGCGCTGGTGATGACGGTTTCGGGATTGCGCGTCTCGAGGCGGCATCCCGTCGCTGCGGTTGCGGCCAGAGCGCCCGCGACCTTGAGAAACGCGCGACGACCTGATGGTGGCGTCTGTTCACTCATGGGCGCGCGCTCCTTCATTGCGATAGATGATCCCGTTGCGCATCACGAACACAACCCGCTGTGTGGCTTCGATCTCGACACTCGGATCGCCGTCGGTGGCGATGACGTCGGCGGCGAAACCGACTGCAATTCGTCCGATCTCCCTGTCCAGCCGAAGTGATTCTGCCGCGCGCGATGTGGCCGACACGATCGCGTCCATCGCCGGCTGGCCTCCTCGTCGTACCCGGCACACGAGTTCCTCGGCGTTGCGACCGTGCGCGCCGGCGACAGCGTCGGTGCCGAACACCAGCTTCAGCGTCGGAGTGACACTGGCCATTCTGATGCCTGACTCGGCAAGTGGAATCGCTTTTTCCATTGCTGCGAAACCGACCGCGTTGTAGTTGCCGATGCCGTCGAAGCGCGGTTTGTTGTCGAGATAGTTATGAAAAACCAGCCCGCATTGCGGATCAAAAAAGACGCCATTCTTCACCATCAGACTGCGCGTCACGTCGTCGGCGAACACTCCGTGTTCAACCTGCGTGCAGCCGTTGCGCGCCGCGCGCTGCACCGCCTCCGCCGAATGCGCGTGAACGACCGACCGCAGACCCTGCGCGGTGGATTCACCGCACGCGGCTGCGAGCTGCTCGTCGCTCATTGTGGCGTCACCGCCTTCGCGGATCGACTTCGACGCGAAGATTTTGATCACGTCGGCGCCCATTGCCTTGAAGCGCCTGACCGCCGCACGCAGGGAGTCGGGAGTGCCGCCGCCGGTACGCTCGTTCATTGAACCGAGCGACGTCAGCACGCGCGGACCCGGCACCGTACCGCGGTTGATCGCGTCACGCAGACTGGCGTTCTCCGGCTCGCCGATGCTTTGCACAGTGGTGAATCCGGCGCGAAGCGTGAGCCACCCATTGCCGGCCTGACTCAGTGACTGGGTTGCCGGTGAGTCGCCGTCGCTGTCGGTGTGCAGGCGATTGGCGCTGTTCACGTACCAGGCGAGGTGCACGTGGGTGTCGATCAGGCCCGGCAGGACGGTGCGCTGGCGCAGATCGATGGCGTTGACGGGCAGGGAACCGCTCGCTGGACGGAGTGCGGTGATCCGACCGTCGCTGATGACGATGTCGATATTCGTCAGCACGCGACCCGTTCCATCAAGGATGCGACTGGCCCGGATGATCTGCGTGCCGTTCTGCGCGCAGGCGGCGGCAGGCAAGGCGGCGAGGCAGAGTACGAGCGTCAAACGGCGCGCTGAGATGGACAACATGCGATCTCCAGGTCGTGCGTGAATCGTGCGGCGCTCAAACGGAATGTGCACGCCCGCGCGCGGTTGCGTCCAGCCGACGCCCTCGCACGGCGCCGGATCGGCTTATCTTCAGCGCTCGTCATTCCCGATCGGGCGCACCG
>JANMWU010000759.1:0-3732 GCA_031380785.1 Gemmatimonadaceae bacterium | reverse complement strand
TCATCGCGCCCATGCTCCGACGCCACCGTCGTCACTTCAGGAAATGACGCGAGAATTTTTCGCACTTCCGGCACGATTTTCGATGACTCTTCAAACGAGATCGTGTACGGCATCGTGGCACGCACCCACATCGCGCCTTCGTCCAGCTTCGGCATGAACTCGCCGCCAACGCGTGCCATCATTGCCAGCGCGACGACAAACGACAACGTGCTCACGCCAACGACGATGCCGCGATGTGCGAGGCTCCAGTCGAGCAACGTCTCGTACCGCCTGAGCAGCCAGTCAAATACGAGATTGCGCCGCTCCTTTACACCGCCACGCATCAGCCACGAGCAGAGTACCGGCACCACCGTGAGTGTGAGCGCCAGCGCGCCGAGCAGTGCGAAGATGGTCGTGTCGGCCATCGGCGTGAACAGCTTGCCCGACGGACCGTTGAGTACGTAGATCGGAAGGAATCCGGCCACGATCACCGCCACCGCGTACACAATCGGCCGATCGACTTCAGCCGCTGCGGCAACGATCACCTTGCGCATCGAGAATGTCGTGCCATGTCGTCGCACCATCTGGCGATGGATGTTCTCCACCATCACCACTGCGCCGTCCACCAAAATGCCGAAGTCGATCGCGCCGATCGACAGCAGGTTGGCGGGAATGTGCCGCAGGTCGAGACAGATGAACGCGAAACAGAGCGCCAGCGGAATCGTCGCGGCGACGATCAGTCCCGATCTGATGTCCATCAGGAAGAACACCAATACCACGATCACCAGCACGATGCCGCGCAGCAGATTGTCCTCGACCGTGCGCGTGGTGAGCGCGATCAGATCACGACGGTCGTAGAAGGTGTGAATCTTCACGTCCTTCGGCAGCACATGCTCGTTCATGTTTCGCGTCACGGCAGCCACATGCTCCAGCACCACCTGCGCCTGTTCGCCAACGCGCAGCAGGATGATTCCCTCCACCGCATCGTTTCGATCGTTGAACCCAAACTGACCCAGACGCGGTGCCTGCCCGATCTCGACCCGGCCGATGTCCTTCACCAGCACCGGCACGCCGTTCTTTGTCGCGATCACGACGTTCGCTATATCGGCAAGTGTCGAAACGCGCCCGAGTCCGCGAACATAATAGAACTGTCCGCCCTGACTGTAGAATCCACCGCCGGCGTTGGCGTTGTTGCTGCCGAGTGCTGACGCCACATCCGACACCGCGAGTCCGGCACCCGCCAGCTTTGCAGGATCGATCAGCACCTGGTACTCCATCGTCTGGCCACCGAGTGCACCAAGATTGGCCACACCCGGCACTGCCTTGAACGCCTTCGACAGAATCCAGTCGTTGATGACCTTCAACTCCATCGCCGATCGATCAGGACTGTCGAGCACATAACGATAGACGAGCCCTGACGGCGAAAAAAGCGGTTCGATTCCCGCCGACACGCCAGCAGGCAACGTCACATCGGGTAGATGCTCGAACGCGCGCTGTCGCGCGAAGTACGGATCGGTGCCGTCCTGAAAGGTGAGTACAACGTGCGAGAGTCCATACAGCGACACCGAACGCACGACTTTCACATGCTCGACGCCGTTCATCTCCCGCTCGACGGGCACGGTGACCAGTCGTTCGACTTCTTCGGCCGCGTGCCCCGGCCATTGGGTTGTGATCGACACCAGCGGTGGTGAGAGATCGGGATACGCATCCACCGGCAATCGCCGGAACGACCAGATGCCAACACCCAACAACGTGAGTGCGAACACGGCCGTCAGGAACGCCTGGTTGAGCGCCGCCCGCACGATACGGTTGGCGAACGACGGCGCACCGACGTGCGTGTTGGACGGCTCGACGGTCGGATCGGCCGGCGACAGCGGTCGCGGATCGGTCACTGATGCTCCGCGAACTGCACGAACAGCGCGCCATTGGTGAGCAGCTTGTCACCAGGGACAAGACCGGCAGTGATCTCGAAGCCCGATTCCAGTTCGGTGCCGAGTGTGACGCGGCGGCGTGCAAAAGTGCCGTCGGCGTTAAGCAAGAAAACGTACGGCAGGTTGTCTTCGTCACGCAGCAGCGCGGCGGCGGGCACGACGATTCCGGTACGTGTTGCCGAGGCGTGGAAGCGGACCTTTACGAACATGTCGCGGCGCAGCAGTTGTGCGCCGTTTGCGACGAGCACGCGCACAGTCGTGGCGCGCGTGCCGGGATCGACGATCGGTGCGATGAAGGCCACGTGACCCTGCACCGGCGTCGACGATGCGTCGACAATCACGTCCACCGCATCGCCTTTGTGCACGGCGCCGATGTCGTCACCGTACACACTTGCCAGCACCCACATCGTGGACAGGTCGGCCAGCGTGAAGGCCGGCGTCGATCCCGCTGCGAGTAACTGGCCCGGGGTGATCAGCCTCTCCACCACGACACCTGAAATCGGCGCGCGGATCGCACCCTCGATGGCGGTCAACTGCTTGCCGTCGTGAATGGCAGTGATGGTGGCTTCGTCGATGCCTATCGCGCGCAACTGCTGCGCGGCGGCATCACGATCAGCCTGCGCCGACGCGTATTCAGTGCGCGACTGATCCAGATCGCTTCGCGCGAGCGCGTCGTTCGCGAACAGCTGCGCGTTACGATCGAAAATGCGCTTGGTATTCTGCGCCATTTGCTCGGCTTTGCGATACCCGGCAACGTCAGTGGCGAAGTCAGGCGAGCTCACCGTCGCGAGCGTCTGGCGGGCCGACACGCGCGCGCCAAGCTGCGCCAGCACGCGCACCACCGGACCTGAGATCGGTGCGATGACCGAGGTGCTGTGATCGCCGTTGAATGCGACCGTGCCGGTGGCGTTCAGCAGCAGGCGAAAGGTCGTACGTTCGACCGTGACGACTTGCAGGCGCGCGCGTTGTGCGTCGGTTACACGGAAGGCAGTGGGCTTGGCGCTGCTGTCCGCGTAAATATGCCCGCTGGCAGCAGCAGTATCAGGTGAAGGCTTGCCGCCGCCGCAACCGACGATACCGCACGCAAGCAGCAGAGGGACGAAGTGCGACGGCAGCATCGTTGTGGTTGCGCTACTCACGGTTGGCTCCGGCGGAAAGTGTGGTCAGCGCGGCACCGGCGGCGCGTTGGAGATCGGATCGTGTTGAATTCGCCGCCGCCAGTGCATCGGCATACTGACGCTGTGCGAGCAGCAGTTGCCGACGCGCGTCCAGGACTTCGAGCGCCGACAGACCGCCAAGGCCGTAACTGACCGTCGAGATGCGATAGGCTTCGCGCGCCGACGGCAGGAGCTGATCGCGCAGGAAGACCACCTGTCGCAGCGCGGCTTCGGCGGTTGCGTACGTCGTGCGCACATCCTGCGAGATGGCGGCTCGCACATTACGTAACGCAGCGGCAAGCTCCAGTTCGCGATGGTGCGCTTCCGCAAAATCGCCACGCGTGTGCTGCCAGAAGAGCAGTGGAATCGGCACTGCAAGGCCGATGGCGTACGTGACCCCTGACGGCACCGCCAGATCGCGACCGGCGCCGAGCGTGAGATCGGGGAGAAAGGCGTTCTCCTTGAGCAGCGTGCTGGTCGCATGAGCACCGCGTTGCTGCGCTTCGATCGATCGCAGCTCCGGGCGCAACGCCAGCGCGGACGCTTCCACCACGTCCAGCGACGGCAATCCACCAGGCACATACAGCGAATCGGTGGCCACCAGCGCCGTTCCTGTCGTGCGACCGATCGCACGATTCAGCGAGGCATCGGCGTTCGCCAGATCA
>JANMWU010000438.1:0-2618 GCA_031380785.1 Gemmatimonadaceae bacterium | reverse complement strand
GGGCTGATGCACAACTTGTCGCCGATCTCAGTGGCGGAATATCCACCGCCCACCAGCGCCAGCACATCGCGCTCGCGTTCGCTCAGCGCATCGTACTGTTCGCGTGTGTCGCTTCGTTCAGACTGTCGTGTGACCTGCCGGGCCAGCGCACGCGCGGCGGAGGGATGAACGTAGGTATCTCCGGCCGCCACGGTGCGCACCGCGTCGGCGATCTGACGATCCGCGATGTTCTTTGTGATGTAGCCCGCAGCGCCCGCTTCAAGCAGTGACACAAGGACTTCATCTTCGGTCTGCATCGTCAGAATCAGGACCCGCGTGGTGGAGTTGGTGGCGACGAGATGCCGCGTCGCCGTCAGGCCGTCCATCTGCGGCATGTCGAGATCCATCACCGCGACATCGGGCCTCAGCTCCTCCACCAGCGCGATAGCGTCCCGGCCGTTCGCCGCATCGCCAACCACCTGAATGTCCTTACTGCTCCGCAACAGTGCCTTCAGGCCCGCTCGCACCACCAGATGATCGTCAGCGAGGACGACGCGAATCACGTCGGGGCGAACGGTGGGTGTCATGGCAATTCCTGAAAGAAACTGCGGCGCGCCGACGCCGTCTCGCGCGCACGGCGCCCGCACGCTGCCTGCATCTTACGCGCTGACCACGAGCACCGTCACCATGCCGAGCATGCCATGCGTGCTTTCGGCGTGCGGCAGGATGTGGCAGTGAAAGGCCCACGTCCCCGGCTTGTCACAGTTGACAATAGTATCCCACCGTTCACCCGGGGCGATGTTCAACGTGTCGCACTTCCACGGCTGCGGCTGTGCCCAGCCATCCTTGTCGATCACGGTCATGTGCATGCCGTGCAGGTGCATGGGATGGATCATCATCCCTTCGTTCATGAAACGGATGCGGATCTTGTCGCCAAGTTTCGCCACCAGTGGCTCAGTGGCGGGAAAGCCCTTGCCATTGAGCGTGTAACCGTGCGCGCCGTCGTTGAGGATCATCACGTAGTCCTGCGCCACGCGCTCGATGGCGCGTGGACGCTTCGGCGCGACGATGAACGCGCCAAGCAGCCCCTGTCCAACCTGCACCGCAGCGTTCAGATGCGAGTGATACATGTGCGAACCGGAGTTCCCCACCGGTACCGTGAACTCATACGTAAAACTCTCGCCCGGCTTGATCGGCGGCTGCGTGATGAACGGCACACCATCCTGATCAAAGGGCAGTTCGAGGCCGTGAAAATGAATCGCTGTCGATTGCGTCAATTCATTCTTGAGAACGACGCGAACGCGGTCGCCTTCGGTCACGCGAATCTGCGGGCCGGGCACCTGACCATTGTACGAAAGCGCAGGGACGTTCTGGCCTGGTGAGACCTCCCACTTGTGTTCGCGTGCCGTCAGCTCGAATACCTTGACGCCACCGATGATTGTCGGTGCCAGCAGCTGGTTGCCTTTCCCTGAGGTCTTGGCAGGAAACGCCTTGATTCCCTTCTCGTGCATCGCATCCATCGCGTCGGCGGCGGCGCGGATGCTGGCCGGCGTTGAGGGCACTGCGGGGACGCTGGCGGCTGCGACGTCATGCTCCGGCATCGTGCCGCCAGTTGCCGTGGCAGGCGACTGCGCGGCAGCGCTCGCACCCTTGCCGCAGGCGGCCAGGAGCCCGACACTGGCGGCGGTGAGCGATGCGGTGCGGAGAAAGTCACGACGCGAAGCCGGAGCAGCGTCAGCTGCCGCAGTCAGCGTACGATCGAGAGTGTCAGTTGACATGATGTTCTGATTTCTGGTTGGAGGACACAGAGAAATCTTCATCCGGTACCGGCCACGTTCTGCCGGGAGAATCGTGAGAATATTTTGCCCCCTTCTCCCGACCCTGTGTCCTGAAAACTCCCGACACGCCGGCACTCGACGCCATCGCTGGAGTCCACCCGCGCGCGTCGCTACCTATTCGCAATGGAAAATGCGACTCAGGCGGCCGACCGCGCCGCGATGTACCGAACACTCCCCGCTGCGCTCTTCGCCGGACTCCTCGCCATTTCCGCCGACGCCGTGATCGCGTTGGACGACCAGCAGCGCATCATCTTCTTCAATGAGGGAGCTGAGCGAATCTTTGGCTTCACGGCCGCCGATGTTGGCGGGAAACAGCTCGAAATTCTGATGCCCGCGCGCTTCCGGACAGCGCACCGGGGGCATGTGCAAGGATTCGGCGATGCACACGGACGCGGACGCTTGATGGGCGAGCGGCAGCACATCTTCGGACTGCGCAGCAATGGCGACGAATTCCCGTGCGAGGCATCGATCGAGCGCCTCGAGGTTGACGGACTCAATGTCTATGCCGCTGTGCTGCGCGACATCAGTGCGCGCCAACGCACCGAAGATGCGATGCGCGAGGCGGTCACCGCGCGCGAAGACATGCTCGGGATCGTGTCGCATGACCTGCGCAACCCGGCCAACGCGGTCAAGATGCTGGTGCGCAGCATAATTGATGAAGAGGCCAGCGATCAGTTACCGGTCAGCATCACCGAACGATTGATCGTGATTCTGCAGGCGGCAGAGCAAATGGACACGCTGATTCAGGATCTGCTCGATACGACGCGCCTGGCTGGTGGCCGCCTCAGTGTGAATCTGAGG
>JANMWU010000434.1:0-3322 GCA_031380785.1 Gemmatimonadaceae bacterium | reverse complement strand
TCCAACGGGCTGGCGCGACGTGTGATCGCGAGCGATGCCGCCAGCAGCATCGGCTACGATCTGGAGATTCGATGACTACACCGCGTTCGCGCGTGATGGCGGTGCTGACCGTCGTCGCGATGCTCGCGATCGGAATCTTCGCCGGCATCGCGCTCGATCGCGGCGTGCTGCGCAAGCGCAAGGATTTCCACGGTGGACGCGGTGGTGGCCCGCTCGGCGTCATCACAGATCCCGTTGATTCGGCGAGCCGCAATCGCATGCGGGCCCGGATCATGAAGCACATCACAGAAGATCTGACGCTCACCGCCGCGCAAGCAGCATCGATCGACCGCGTCTTCGCGCACAACGAACTGCAACTCGACTCGCTGCGATCGCATGTCGGTCCGCAGCTGGACTCGTTGCGCAGTCAGATGCGCGCGTCAATCGATTCAGTGCTGACGGCAGAGCAGAGAGTGAAACTGGCCGAGACGCGCCGGAAGATGGACGCGCGCCGCCGGGGGCGCGGGGGTGGTGGACCGCCGCCGCGCGATTGACGTCGCCGCAACAGCGCGTGACGTGAGTGTGGACTAGCGTCCGCGCTCGATGCGAACGAAGCGCGTCCAGTTGTCCGGCTCGTCCTGAATTCCGTCAGCGAGTACCGTGAGTCCGTACAACGTCGCTGCGCTATGGCTGGCGACAGCGGCAATACGCGCGTCCTTCGTGTCGCTCACCATTTTAGCTGCGCCGGCGGTGTCGTAGTACTGTTCGACCCTGGCGCCGAACGCCTGCAGAAAACGGCGACACTGCGCCAGTGCCACAGGATGGCTTACGATGCGCTTCACCCCTTCGAGTGTGGCGCCGCTCACGCCCAACAGCCCATGCACCACCGGCACGTCAGTGGTGCCGCCGATGTTGAGACCGACGCTGAAGTCATCGAGCGCATCGAGCGCGGATGTAATCGGGCCGATGACCATATTTTCCACCGGCAGCACGGCACCGTCAGCGGAGCCTGACTTCACGGCGGCGAGCATTGCGGAGAAGGTCTCGCACGGAACCAGCACTGTGTCCGGTCCCCAGAAGACGCGGATGGCGTCTTCGCTGTATGCGCCGGGGGCGCCCTGAAACGCAATCCGGGGTCGTGCGGTGGACATGCGTCGAATGTATCCGGCCCCCGACACAGGCGCGCAAATACGAGGTGCCCCCGGCAAGCCGTCGCTCACCGGGGGCTGAACGTGCTTCAGGGCCCACCCGCCCCTCCACACGAATTGCTCGTCGCCGCTGTGCGGTCATCGCTGACCGTCAGGTTCTGCCTTGTATACCGCGCCGGACCGGGTGGGGTGCCGCGCGCGTCGTACCAGGCTGTTCACAGCGCACTCATCCATTAGACGCACCATCGATCGTGGTGTCACAGCGCGTCATGCACGTCCATACCTGTTGTGCCGGGTCTGGATCGGCGTCGCAATCGGCGCCGCCACCCAGTTGTGGCCAGCGCCTATGGACTCCTGAGGCTGCCACACGTCACCCGACGTACCAGCGCGAATAGCCGCGTGAGGTGAAGTGACCAATTTCTGCGCGAGAGGGTCAGCGGTCGTATTGCGCGTAGTCTGACATGCCCAGACGATCACATGTCCAGACTGCGCGGATTCTGCCTCTCAGCGGGCTGTCGCCACGCTTGACTCCGCCGGCGTATCTGCGGATCCTGCGGCCTCAGCCTCAGCCCTCAGACTCCACGCCGTCCCGCACTGCTTTGGATCGGACCGACTCCGAAGTCACCAGACTCCTCTCCGCGCTGTCCGATGGCGAGCCGCACGCCATGGATCAGCTGCTGCCAGTGATCTATGACGAGCTGAAGCGCCTCGCGGCCTCGCAACTCCGCCGTGAACGCGGCGAGCACACACTCGGCGCCACGGCGCTGGTGCACGAGGCGTTTCTCAAGCTCGTGGATCAGCGTGACGTGGACTGGCGCAGCCGGTCGCACTTCTTCGGCATTGCGGCGCAGGCCATGCGCCGGATTCTGGTCGATCACGCACGTCGACGCGCCGCCCACAAGCGCTCACGCGAGCAGCAGGTCACGCTGGACAACGCCGTCGCAGTCGCGGCGGACAACGACAGCGACGAGATCCTTGCCGTGCATGAGGCGCTCGATCGACTGGCACAACTCGATGCACGGCAGGCCAAGCTGGTTGAGATGCGCTACTTCGCCGGCTTCACACTCGAGGAAAGCGCCGGGTTGCTGGGGATTTCGCCGGCCACGGCGTATCGCGACTGGGCCGTGGCTCGCGCGTGGTTGCAACGCGAACTCGCGGCTGACGCCTGATCCGCGTCAGAGTTTAACGATGCCAATCGACTCCAGACGCTGGCCGCAGGTGACCGCGCTGTTCGGCGACCTTGTCTCGCTCGAACCGGCGCAGCGCAAGTCACGCCTGGCGGACATCACCGACGCGGAAATCCGCGCCGAAGTGCGCTCGCTGCTCGACGCCGATTCATCGGTCGGGACGCGATTCGAGCGCACGCCGATGCTCACCAGCGACGACATCATCCGCAGCGGCATGATGGCGATGCCATCGCCGGGTGCCCGCATCGGCGCGTGGCGACTGCTGCGGCTGATTGGCGAAGGCGGCATGGGCACGGTGTACGAAGCGGTGCGCGATGATGCCGGCTTTACCAAGCGCGCTGCACTCAAGATGGTCTCCCGCGGCGCGGTTGATCGATTGCTGGTGCAGCGATTCGAAGCTGAGCGACGCATTCTGGCGCGGCTCGAACATCGCAACATCGCCACACTGCTCGACGGCGGTGTGGATGGCGACGGACGTCCCTGGTTTGCGCTCGAATACGTCGAAGGCGAGCGTCTCGATCGCTGGTGCAACGCGCATGCCCTCGAGGTCAACGCGCGCGTGCAGCTGTTCCGCCAGGCGTGCAGCGCGGTGCAGTACGCGCACGAGCATCTGGTCGTGCATCGCGACATCAAACCGGCCAACATGCTCGTCGCCGATGATGGCACGCTGAAGCTGCTCGACTTCGGGATCGCGAAACTCACCGACAACAGCGAGAACCCGATCACCGAGTTTGGCGCCGCGCCGATGACTGCGGCGTATGCGAGTCCCGAGCAACGCGCCGGTCGGCCGCTCACGACGGCCAGCGACATCTATTCGCTCGGCGTGGTGCTGTACGAGTTGCTCACCGGTATGCGACCCACACTCGACGGCGCCAGCGACATCACGCCGGCACGTCCGAGTCGCCGACTGCTCGAGCCGCTCGATGATACTGCCGCGAATCGCGTCGACATGCACGCGCGCCAGAAGATCAGCCGCGCACTCGAAGGCGAACTGGATGCCATCGTGCT
>JANMWU010000416.1:0-1636 GCA_031380785.1 Gemmatimonadaceae bacterium | reverse complement strand
TCAATCGTCGCCCCGATACGAAATGGGTGCGCACGCCGCGCAGCATTCAGGTGTTCACGGCGTGGCAGGTGGCGTCCGAGGAAGGCGACTGGATTGGCACGTGGACCGATCCCGATGGCCCGGTGCGCATCGGCGGCACATACCTCGCGCAGTGGCGCTTTTACGAGGGACGCTGGCGCATTCAGGCGGAGCTGTTCGTGCCCGTCACCTGCCAGGGTGGCGCGTACTGCACGAAACATCCGTGATTTGAGCTCCGACGCGCGCCAGTCAGGGTTCTACGCGACGCACTGCAATTTGTCGCCGGCGCAACCACAATCGACGATGCGTGCGTACCGCGCACCGAATCCACCGCATCCCCTGCCTGCCGCGACAGAGCCAGCAGCGCCCACGATCTGCAAATTGCTGATAAGCCGGCCGCGGATCGCCATCGCGGAAATGTTTGATCACAAGAAAGAGCATGGTCCACCCGGATTTACTGCCCGGCGCGTACAAACCGGAGCGGCTTCTCGCCTCCGCCAAAATTGATCAGCAGAGTCGTGCCCTGCATCTGGAACCGCTGCGATTTTCCAAGCGCTGCCAGGTACTTCGACTCCTGGTCCATGAGTGCGGGTGGGCACGCCATGCGCGTCGATCCGATCCCGCCTATCGTGAGCGACGGTCCGCTGATTGTGGCCGTGCCAAAGAACCGGTTGCACGAGCCTTTCCCCGCCACCTTCCCGCCAGCGAGGAATTCCAGCGTTGCCTCGATGTTGTCGATCACGCCGGCGCCACCCAGATCTTCGAGTCGCCATGAGGTACCCTCGAGCGACGGTGACGGCTGCGGCTCGGCCTGCACGCGCGACAGCATCAGAATCACTGCGCCCGAATTGCTGAGGGTGATCACGCGCTGCGCTTCCGATGTCGTTTCGTATAGCATCTGACCGCCGCTCTTGATCACCGCCTTTACCGCATACGGATGCGACGGCACGACGCGCCCAGGATCAAACGTCAGCTCGAACGGAATCGGCACCTGACGGCCATTCGTCTTCACCGTCGTCTGACTTAATATCGACTGAATCATGATCCCCGGCGACGTGTCCATGATCCAGACTTCGATTTCGGCGTCGGGCGGGAGTGCGGAGCGATCGCGGTACGCCACCGTGCCCCGCACGCTGCTTACCTGCGCATTGGGTGATGGCGTCATCTGGCTGCTCTGTGGATGGCACGCGATGAGGAGAACGCCAGCCAGCGGCAACAGGTGTGACCGGGCGACGAGACGAGTGATTGACATCGGTTGGAAAGTTGAAGGATTCGAATTCACTCGCGGCGATACCACACGTCAACCCGGCCCATTGCGCATGGGTTTCGTCGAACGACCAACCGACCGATTTGATATACAGCAATTCTCAGCCGTAAAACGTATCTCAGCAACGGCGCGGCATTGCCTCTGGCGCCGGACGCCTCGTCCGGACAGCTTCGCAGCCAGCGCCGCCGGGTCCGCTCGCCTCAACAACTGCCAATTCCGATGCCCAGGTCTCTTGTTCGCACTGTCGCCCGCGTCACCGCGCTGGCGATTGCCTCGTTTCCCACCACACTGCGAGCGCAGATCGCGACCGGCCCGGTTCCCGACTCTGCCACCGAAGCCACGATTCGCACG
>JANMWU010000384.1:0-6557 GCA_031380785.1 Gemmatimonadaceae bacterium | reverse complement strand
GCCAGCGCAATCGTGTCCAGCAACACCAGCGACGCGGTCACAACGCCGACTTGCGCCCGGCGGCCACGATCGATGTCAATCACCAGCGAGTCGATCACACAGTCCGAACGGCATTCGGCCGGATCAAATGCCTGAACTGCGGCCGGTCGGGTCTCTTTCTGCGCCGTGGATTCGTGCGGAGTGGCCGCAAGCAGAACCGTGACCAACGCGATCGCACGACACGGGACTCTGAGCCGGATAGTGAATGACATGCCTCACTGTCGCCGCATTCCGCCAAAGTCACAAGGTCCGCGGCGATTCGACGCAGCTACATATCGCCGGGTGTGTGCCACTCGGGCAGTCCGCTCGCTGGCGTCTGCATCGCTCCGCGCGTCTGTGCCGCGAGGCCCACTGTGCGTACCCACGCCATGATCGCCAACCGCGTCAGCAACGCCGTCGGATCGGAGGTGGGCCGATGGATTGCCAGTGCCTGTACCAGGCGACGCTTGCCAGAATCCGTATCGCAGAATTGCTCGGCGAACGCGATCAGTGATTGGCTCCGACCGAGCCCGCAACCTTCTTCCGCCGTGATCGCGTCGTAAACGCGCATCGTCAGATGTGCGCGGGATCCACCGCCGGCGAGAAAGGCGATTACAGCGCCTGATTCGCGAACGGCGCCCTGCACATTCGCCTGTGGCGCCGATCCGGTGCGCGGCGCGACCTCGCTCATCGGAATGCTCGGCCCCTGCGGCGCCGGCATGTGAGACGCCACGCGTCGCATCACGTTCGTGCTCACGATCAGCTGCGGTTGTGGCGGTCGGCGACGAAAGATCACGGTGGCGCTGGATGGTGGGTACGGCTGACGCCTCGACGAGAGCCGCGATGTGCTGATGACGATCCGGCGAAACCACTCGTCACGGTCGGGGTCGCTCGACCGGATTTTCAATTCTGCGAGTCGGGATGCCACGACCGGCGACTGCACCCCGAACTTCAGAGTCAGTCCACAAGTGTAGAGTCGCCGAAGTTCCGTGGCCAAAGGCGGGTGATGGATTGTGGGCGAGGGCAAGGCGCAATCCGCAGCGATACCAGCGGTATCGCGAGGAATTGCAGCGCCGCCATGGCCCACACGACGCGCCCGACTGCCACGAGACTTCGGCGACACTACACTAACTTGCCGCTTCGCTGCCCCCGCGCTCGTCAACGCGGCATCGGTGGCCCCGACGTCCAGCCCCCGTAACTTTCGGTCATGTCACTCTCGTTCTCCGTTCTGCGCGCCGACGCCGGCACTTTGGCCACCGGCGCGCTGGTTATTCTTTGCCCGAAGGGCGATACCGTCCCACCAGCCCTCGCGACGCTCGACGCAACACTGGGTGGCGCAATCTCCCGCTCCTTTGCCCGCCATTCCTTTTCGGGGAAGCGGGATGAAGTGCTGCATCTCGCCGGCGGCGCCAGCGGTCCGGAACGTGTCCTGCTGATCGGCATGGGCGACGCAACCGACCGTAGCGTAGCGCTCAAACGCGCATCTCAGCTTGCCGGTCGCCGCGCGATTGGCCTGAACACCAGCTCTCTCGCGGTGCTGGTTCCATCGGGACTGACATCCTCGGAGCTCGAACAGGTGGTCATCGGTGCCTCGATGGGCGCGTGGGAATACCGCGAACTCAAGACAGCGCCGACGGAGCCGAAAACGCCACTCGAGCGCATCACGGTGCTGGTCGAGGACGAAGCGAGTGCGGCCGTTGGCCTCGCGAGCGGCGAAGCCATCGCGGCCGGCTACGCGCTTGCGCGTCGGCTTCAGATGATGCCAGGCAATCTCTGTACGCCCGATGCGCTCGCCGATTCGGCGCGCGAGATCGCGGCGCGCCATGGCCTGGACGTCACCGTGCTTGGTCGTCGCGAAATGGAGGCACTGCGCATGGGCAGCTTCCTGTGCGTCGCGCAGGGCACTCCGCAGGAACCTCGTCTCATCGCACTCGAATATCGTGGCGCCGGCACGGCGAAGCCGATCGTGCTGGCCGGTAAGGGCGTCTGCTTCGATAGCGGCGGCATATCGATCAAGCCGGCGCAGGGTATGGAGTGGATGAAGTACGACATGAGCGGCGCGGCGGGAGTACTTGGCGCGATGGAAGCAATCGCGCGATTGAGGCTGCCCGTCAACGTCGTTGGCCTGGTTGGCGCCGTCACCAACATGCCATCCGGCACCGCCATCAATCCTGGTGATGTGGTGCAGGCATCGAATGGAACCTTCATCGAGATCGTGAACACCGATGCCGAAGGTCGGCTGGTGCTTGCCGATGTGCTTCACTACGCAAAGAAATACGACCCTGCCGCCGTTATCGACGCCGCGACGCTCACCGGTGCAATCATCATTGCACTCGGCAACTCGCTGATGGGCGTCATGGGAACGGACGCGGCACTGGTGAAGGATGTGATTGCGGCTGGCGCTCGCGCATCAGAGCCGGGCTGGGAGATGCCGCTGTGCGCCGACTACGAAGAGCAGATCAAGTCCGACACTGCTGACATCAAGAACACCGGTGGCCGCGCCGCCGGATCGATTACGGCCGGCCTCTTTCTCAAGGTATTCACCGAGGGATATCCGTGGGTTCATCTCGATGTCGCCGGCACGGCCTACTCCGAGAATGATCTCGTCTCGTTGCCGAAGGGGCCGACAGGCCGGCCGGTCGGGACATTCGTTGAATTCGTTCGCTCGAGGATCAGCTGAAGTCCTGGTGGATTTGTGTAGTGGCCTTGGTGACGACGGTCGTCGCCGCGCCACTCGGCGCACAGGGTCGCACACCCGCTGACTCGATCCTGAAACAGCGCGCGGACTCCATTGCGCGCGCCGATTCTGTCGTCGGCTCGTTCCCGCAGGCCGAGGTCCCGTTTCTCACCGAGGCCGGCATGTCGCATCGATGGAATCGCGACAGCCTCTTCGCGTCCGGTGCCCTGACACTTGCCGACTTCCTCGACCGTGTGCCGGGCCTGGCCACGCTGCGCGCGCGCTACTACATGGCGCCTCAGGTCGCTGCATACAACGGGGACGTCGCGCGGGTGCGCCTCTTCCTCGACGGAATTGAGCTGGAAGCGCTCGATCCGCGCAGCGCAGGCATCACTGAGCTGTCGCAGTTCCCGATCGCATCGCTCGAGGAACTGGTGGTTGAACGTGGTGCCGACGAACTCCGCCTGTTGATGCGATCGTGGCGTGGCCCACAGCGGATCACCGCGCAGACGCGGGCCGACATCTACACCGGCGACAATCGCAGCAACACCTTCCGCGGATACCTCGCCCGGCGCGCCCACAACGGATTCGGGTTTCAGGTCATGCTGCAACAGCGCAGCACCGACGACCGACAGCTCGGCGGAGACGGTGACGCCACCTCCGTGTTCACTCGCGTTGGTGTCATCAAGCCGAAATGGAGTCTTGATGCGACTATGTTGCGCGTCAGGTCCACCTTTCAGTCGCTGGCAATCGTCAACGTCCCGGCGTACCAGCTGGTTGGACGCCCGTTGTCGGCATATCAGCAGACGCAACGCGATCTGTATTTGCGTTTTGCCGCTGGCGATGTGAATAGCGGGCCATGGCTGCAGCTGGTCGCGGCCTCGCGACAGAATGTCGAAAACACCCCCCAGCGTCCGGCTGACGCCACCAATCTGTTTGCTGCCGACTCGGCCGACACGACGCGAACAAGCACGCAATACGTCGCATCCGTTGGATGGGCGTCGTCACGCGCCCGCTTCTCGGTGACTGATCGCGTGCGATTTATCGACGGACAGACGCTCAACCAGCCTTCGGCGCGGGTCGGACTCGAGCTCGGGCGGCTGACGGTCTCAGGCTTCGGAGAGCAAAATCCGTTCGACAAAGTCACGCGCGCGGAAGCCCTCGCGCGAGTGAAACCAGTGCCCTGGTTTGCCATCACCGGAGCCGCCGCCTACGGGACCACCGGATCGATGTTGCTGCCCGTGGATTCCGCCGGTGTGATGACCGGCAAGACGGAGCTCGTCTTTCTGCCCGTCGCCAGAGCGGCCAGAGGCGAGGTGGCAATTCGTGTCGGGCACCTGTGGTTGCAGGGCGGGGGGGTCTTTCGGGACAGCGCGGTGCTGAGGGCGCCGGCGATCTTCAGTCGTTCCACGCCGGTCACGATCGAAGGGCGCATCACCGGTGCGACCTTCGCCGTGGTGGGGCCGCTCTTCAAGGGCTTTGCGCTCCATGTGAGTGGCGTCCGGTGGCAGAACGCCGGCTACTACCGACCGCAGACAGAAGTCCGAAGCGAGTTGACGTGGCGCTATCATTTCGTCGGCGCGACGAAGACTGGATTCGTGTTTGTCCTCGCCGGCCAGGCCGAGTACCGCACCGGCGCCTATGTACCCATTCTGAAGGCAAGCGGCAGCATTGCTGCGCTGCCTACATTCCCGGCGACACCGATCGGCATCCGTGCCGAGTTCTCACTCAGGGATGCCACCATTTCGGTACAGGTTCGCAACGTCCTCACTGTGCCGTACACGACGTATCCGGGCTTGCTCATGAACGGTCCGCTCACCGTGTACGGCGTGCGCTGGACGTTCTGGAATTGACCGCCATCCGCTCCGCATGATCGGCACGCTGCAAAGCATGACCGGATACGGCAACGCCGAGCGAATGATCGGCACGCATCGCGTGGCGGTCGAGGTGCGGAGCGTGAATCACCGATTCTTCACGCCGTCGATCAAGTTGCCGGCGGCGCTCACGCGCATGGAAAGCGACGTGCGCGACGCATTGCGCAAATGTGTTGCGCGCGGTCACGTGACGTTGTCGCTGCGCGTGGAGCGTGAAGCGTCAGATGGTCCGCGCATCGACGTGGCGAGAATTGCTGCATATGCCGCGCAGCTCCGCGCCATTCCGGGTGACCTCGGCATCGACAGCCGCCTCGATCTCGCATCGCTGTTGCGATTGCCCGACGTGGTGACGAGCGGTCATGACGACGACGATGCGCTTGGCGACATCGATCCGGCACAGGTGATGACGCTCATCGGCGACGCGATTCAGTCGTTTGTGCAGATGCGCGAAGCGGAAGGAAATCGGCTCGCGCAATATCTCCTCGAGCGACTCACGATCATCGAGGCTGCGCTGGCGCGGCTCGCGGCGCGGGCGCCGCAGCGCCTGGTGGAACAACGCGACCGTCTCACCGCGGCGGTGCAGGAACTGGCCGCTGGAGTGGCCGTCGACCCACAGCGCATGGCGCAGGAGATCGCGATTCTGGCGGACCGCGTTGACGTGGCGGAAGAGCTGAGCCGCTTTGCATCGCACAACACCGCCTGCCGGGCCGCCATTGCGTCCCCAGGCAGCGAAGCGGTCGGGAAGCGGCTCGGCTTCATTCTTCAGGAGATGGTCCGCGAGGCCAACACCACCGGCAGCAAGGCGAATGACGCCGCCATGCAGCAGGACGTGGTTCTGATCAAGGAGGAGCTCGAGCGGATGCGTGAGCAGGTCGAGAACCTGGAATGACGACTCCGGCGTTTCCTGTCATTTTGGCGGCCCCGTCCGGAACCGGCAAAACGACCATCGCCCGACGGCTTCTGGAGCTCCGCCCCGACCTGGGCTTTAGCGTCACCTGCACCACGCGCGGGCCACGGCCTGCGGAACAGCACGGTGTCGATTACTTTTTCTTGGCTGGGGACGAGTTCGAAGCCGGAGTGGCCCGCGGCGAGTTTGCCGAGCACGCGCTGGTGCACGGAAAGCGGTACGGCACATTGCGAAGGGAGATCGATCGGCTGATGTCCGCCGGTCGAAATCCGATCATGACCATCGATGTGCAGGGTGCAGTGCAGTTTGTGGCGGCGTTTCCGGAGGCGGTGCTGATTTTTCTGCTGCCGCCATCGGCAGTGGAACTGCTGGCGCGACTGTCGGCTCGAGGCTCGGAGGATCGGGCAACACTGGCAACGCGCGTTGACAGTGCGCTGACGGAGCTGGCGACGATTGATCAGTTCGAATACGTGGTGGTGAATGACGCACTGGAACATGCGGTTGCTCAGGTGCTCAGCATCATCGACGCTGAAGCGCTGCGGCGAACGCGGCTGACGGATCTGAAGGAGCGCGTGACGGCACTCGCCAACGAGTTGCGCGACGCGATCCGGTAACGACGGACTGGCCTGTGTCAGTCCGCTGGTTGGTCACCTGACGGCGCCTTTGCGCCGAGGAGATGGAAACGAATGCGAGTCTTCACACCCGGCGATATCACCGAGCAGCAGCAGTCGCAGAACAAGTATCTGGGCGTCCTCGTGGCGGCCAAGTATGCGCGCATGCTGAACGAGTTCCCGAAGATGGGGTCTACCGGCAAGGAGAAGAAGTTGACCACCCGCGCGCTCGAAGACTTGCATGGCAAGGACTTCGACTACCGCGTGATGCCGCGTCGTCGCGCCGAGTAATCCTTCGGGGCTGGCATCCACCCGATGCGCCCCTTTGACGGGCGCCGCGTCATCCTCGGGGTGACCGGCGGAATCGCTTGCTACAAGGCTGTCACACTCGCCCGCCTGCTCACGCAGGCGGGCGCAGTTGTTGACGTGATCATGTCGCGAGCCGCGCGTGAATTCGTCGGCGCCATCAC
>JANMWU010000377.1:0-2114 GCA_031380785.1 Gemmatimonadaceae bacterium | reverse complement strand
TAGATGCCGCGATCAGGGGTAGCGTCGGCGAGATAAGCGTCTTCGTTCCCGGTCCGAACCATCCCCACATGCGTGTTTGCGGCGTGAATCAGCTGCATGACACCGCGGCAGAATGCATCGAATCCGGTGTCTGCCCCGCAGCGCATGGGGAAGCGCCAGCGGGGAGAACGAAGAGGGTTGGGAAGGTCATCGGTCGGGTGAAGCTAGGCTCAGTCGATGGGCCCGGCAAGCGCGACAGCCAGCCCATTCGGAGGGTCTTCGGCCAGCATCGCTTGATCGCCGACCTGCAGACGCCAAAGCCTTTCATAGAGCCCCTTTCGCCCCAGCAGTGCTGCATGCGAGCCGCGCTCGGCGACCACGCCGTGGTGCATGACAAGGATCTCATCCGAGTCGACGATTGTGCTCAGCCGGTGCGCCACCGCGATGGTCGTGCGTCCCTGCATCAGCGTGCCGAGTGCGGCCTGGATTTCGGCCTCGCGCTCACTGTCTACCGCGCTCGTCGCTTCGTCCAGCAGCAGCAGGTCAGGATCGCTGGCGAGTGCCCGACTGAAGCTGAGCAACTGGCGCTCGCCGACCGAGAGCGTGGCCCCACGCTCGCCCAGCTTCTGTGCGTAGCCGCGCGGCAGGCGCTCGATGACCCGATCGGCGCCAACACGAGCCGCCGCTGAACGAACTGCTGCATCGTCGAGCGGATTCGACAATCGGATGTTGGACGCGACGTCGCCAGCGAAAAGAAAAATGTCCTGCTGCACGTAGCCAATGCGCGAGCGCAGTGCGTCGAGCGACAGCGAGCGGATGTCCTGACCGTCGAACAGAATGCGTCCACGCTGCGGGTCGTAGAATCGCAACAGCAGGCTCACGATGGTCGTTTTGCCGGCGCCGGTATGACCGACCAGTGCCAGTGTCTCGCCGGGGCGCACGGTGAACGACACACCGCGCAGCACCCAGTGCGTCGCTGCGTCATCCGTGGCGACGCCGGCTGTCGTATCGTACGCGAACCAGACATCGTCGAACGTCACCGTCACGCCACGATGTGTGCGCGCTCCTGTGTGTGCGGCGTCCCGCTCCGGATCTGGCACTGTGGCGGTGGTGTCCAGCAATGTGAAGATGCGCTCCGACGCCGCCATCGCCTGCTGCAACGTGTTGAACTTGTCGCTCAGGTCCTGCAGCGGCTGGAAGAACCGGCGCACCAGTTGCAAAAACGCGGCCACGGTTCCAACCGTCAGCAGACCGGCGTTCACGCGATGGGTGGCCGACACGATCAGGCTCGCCAGCGCGATGGTGGTCAGAATCTCGATGGCCGGGAAGTACGCCGCGTAGTACGCGATCGACGTGATGTTGATGTCGAGATGTTCGCGGTTGAGTGAGTCGAAGCGGTCGGACTCGCTCTGCTCACGACTGAACAGCTGTACCACCTTCACACCGGTGATGCGCTCCTGCGCAAAGGCGTTGATCCGCGCCAGCTTTCCGCGGATCTCACGATAGGCTACCCGTACTCTCTTCTGAAAAATGCGGCTCACCAGCCAGACGAACGGCACCGTGGCGAACGAGGCCAGCGCGAGCCGCCAATCGGTGACGAGCATCATGACGGCCATCGCCGCCAGCGCGAACAGATCGCCAAGCCCGGCAACGACACCGGCGGTGAAGAGTTCGTTCAGCGATTCGACATCGCTGGTCACACGCGTGATCAGCCGGCCGACGGGATTACGGTCGAAAAAACTGATGCTGAGCGTCTGCAGCTTCGCGAACAGCTCTGTCCGCAGATCGCGCATGACGCGCTGGCCGAGGAGTCCTGTCAGCATCGTCTCGCCGTAACTGCAGACGAACTGCACGGCGAGCGACGCGGCGAGGGCAATGACGGCGAGCCGGATGAATGCGAGATCGTGCGCCGGAATCGCGCGATCGATCACACGCTGCGTGAGCCACGGTCCGACGACCGCCGTTGCGCCTTCGAGCGCCAGCAGCAGCACTGCGCCAACCACCAATCCGGCGTACGGCCGCACATACGCCACCAACCGACGCACAAGGCGACGGTCAAGGACCGGGCGGACGTCGTCGTCATCCGGAGGAGAGGCTGGTGCAGTCATCTGTCTGCCCTAACGCTACCTGATTCG
>JANMWU010000355.1:0-4142 GCA_031380785.1 Gemmatimonadaceae bacterium | reverse complement strand
GAAGCTGCCCTGCGCGGATGATATCGAAGGCGGCATGGATGCTGCGCTCAGGATGGCCGGCAAGCCGACGACGGTGGTCTCGACGCCGTTCGCGCCGCTGCCGACGGCGCTGTTCGTGCACGACGGTGAAGTGCTGGATGCCGCCACATTCCGTGAGCTGGTCGACGTGAATCTCACGCACCACTTTCGTGTGGCGCGCAAGGCGTCGCTGCTGGACGATACGCAGCTGGTGGTGGTGTCACCCGATGTGCCGGCCGGCGGCGATGTCGAATCGTTCTCGCTCGCAAACTTCGTGAAGACGACGCTGCATGCGCTGACGGCCACGCTGGCGGTGGAGAACGAGCGACTGGTGAACGATGTGCCGGTGAATCAGATCAATCTCACACGTCGCGTGCGCAGCGAAGAGCCGCGCAACGATGAGGAGACGCTGGAAGAGGTGCGTCGGTTTGCGCGTGCGGTATTGTTGGCCGGCGCGCCGCTGCCGGATGCGGAGGATTCGCGGTATCGGTCGCGGATCTATCGCGGGATGGCGATCACGGTTTAACGCGTCGCCAGACGCCAGCCAACATGCATGGGATCTGAGCTATTCGGCGCGGCCACACCGACCGACGAAGAGTACGCGATGTTCGTCGCGTCAGACTGGCCGCCCGCGGCCGAGGCAAGAAAGCGTCTGGAGTACTGGTGGAGCATTTCTCACCAGTATCTGGACGCCAACTTTATCGCGAAGGCCGGAAAACGATTCCGTCCTCACTTCTGGGAGATGTACTTAGCCGCCAGCCTGGTTGCCGAACACTTTCAGCTGACGCCTCGTGCGAAGCGCATAGGTGGCGATGCCGGGCCAGATCTGGTTCACGAAAGTGGTATAGCAATCGAAGCAGTACTCGCGACTGGAGGCGAAGGACCAGATCGAGTCACGACCGCGCCTGAGCGCGAATGGAGAAGCGTACCGGACGCACAGATTCGCCTCCGACTATTGAACGCGATTGACACGAAACGCAAGAAGGTCGCAAAATATGTCCAGCAAGGAATGCACCAAGCAGGCAGGCCGTTCGTCGTAGCAGTCAATGGCTCGGCGACACCCTCCGCAAGAAGAGAGAATTCCGTTCCAAGAATTGTGCGCGCGGTGTTTCCGGTCGGCGACTCGCAAGTGCATATCAACACGCAGTCGCTTGCAATCGCCGGCACGTCTTATGGCTACGAACCGGAGCTTCTGAAGCTTTCTGGCAGCAGAATCTCAACAGACGTGTTTCTCAACGACAACGCATTCAGGCAGATATCAGCTGTGCTGTACTCCTGCGTTGGTCCGCTGAATCATCCAGACCGTCTCGGCGCAGATTTCATAGTCGTGCACAATTCCAACGCGGCGTCGCCTTTGCCGGTTGGCGCGTTACCTGCCGCCTGGGAGTTCTACTCGGATGGTGAGCAAGTGCATCGTGTGAGGGGAAGCATCGTGTGAGGCGCGAAACCGAGTTGCAACTGACCGTGCGACCACTGGTCAGAGCGCAAGCGTAGCTTTCGTGCAGTCGCAATGCAGCAGAGCGCAGTTCCGTTCGTTCTCCGTCAGATGCGCATCTCGCCCACGGGTACGCACTTCTCCAGACAAGGGCAAGCCTACTTAGAGTGAGCCGGCATTCGGGCCGCGACCAACGCGGTCGAAGCACTGGCCTTAGCCACTGTCAGACCCTCACCTTTCGTCACGCGACGCAGTATGCGCCAATTCTCCGACCGTACGAAATGAACCACTCCGAAATCGTCAGCTTCCTCTGGGGCGTCGCTGACCTCGTCCGCGACACCTTCAAGCGCGGCAAGTACCAGGACATCACCCTCCCGCTGACGGTGCTGCGTCGCCTCGACTGCGTGCTGGCAGGCACGAAGGACAAGGTTCTCGCGAAGCAGGCCGAGCTCCGCGGCAGGAAGCTCGACAACCTCGACCCACAGCTCCGCAAGGTCTCCGGCTTCGCCTTCTACAACACGTCACGCTTCGACTTCGACAAGCTGCTCGGCGACGCGCCACACCTCGCGGCAAACCTGCGCAACTACATCGCGGGCTTCAGCCCGAACATGCGTGAGGTCATCGAGCGGTTCGATTTCGACAACACCATCTCGAAGCTCGACGAGGCCGGGCTGCTCTTTCAGGTGCTGGAGCGCTTCAAGTCCGTCGACCTGCACCCTGATCGCGTGGACAACGCGACGATGGGGACGATCTTCGAGGAGCTGCTTCAGAAGTTCAACGAGGCGCTGAACCCCGGCGAGCACTTCACGCCGCGCGACGTCGTGCACTTGATGGTGGACCTGATGCTCACCGGCGATGAGGCGCGAATACGTGGCAAGGGCGTCGTCCGCACGGTGTATGATCCGTGCTGCGGCAAGGGCGGGGGCGGCACGAAGAGATGGCAGGTGTCGGCAGTTGGACGAAAGTGTCGACACCCGACGTCAGGATCCGTTACAATATGTCGGGGCTTATGCATAACCACCGGCATTATGTAACATTCGCTCCATGACGGCGCATCCCACTCGATCGCAACTGCAGGCCGTGCGCGTGATCCGCCGATACGGGCTGGTCCGACCGCGTGAGCTCGCCCACCACGGCATCAATCGCGTACAACTGTCTCGTCTGGTCAACGCTGGCCTCGTGGAACGCATCACGCGCGGCGTCTACGCCGCCACGGACCACGAGCTCTCGACGGATCTCGCCGCTGCGATCGTCGCGGCCCGCGTGCCGTCAGCGGTGATCTGCCTGCTGACGGCGCTTCGTTTGCACGAGCTGACAACACAACAGCCACACGAAGTGTGGATCGCGTTGGCCGAGAAGGCACGTCGACCCCGGCTCGACTATCCGCGCCTGCGTGTTGCGCGGTTTTCCGGTCCGGCTCTCACCGAAGGGATCGAGACCCGCCGCATCGAAGGGGTTTCAGTCCGAGTGTATTCCGCCGCCAAGACGGTCGTCGACTGCTTTAAGTACCGGGACAAGATCGGTATCGACGTCGCCGTGGAGGCGCTGCGCGACTTTACGCGGAAGCACCGCGGCGGGGCGACAGCGCTCGCGCGCTTTGCCCGGATGTGCCGCGTGACACGCGTAATGCAACCCTATCTCGATTCGCTTCCGTGAGCGCCACATCGAACGTCAGCGCGTCGGTGATGGCGCGACTGCTGACGCGTGCCAAGTCACGCGGCGACGACTATCAGCTGCTGGTCACGGCGTACGCTTTCGAGCGACTTCTGTACCGACTCGGGCAGTCACCGATGCGCGACCGCTTCGTACTGAAAGGCGCGATGCTGCTGCGCCTCTGGTCGGAGCAGCCGTATCGCGCGACGCGGGATCTCGATCTGCTGCGCCGTGGCGATGCGTCGTTCGACGCAATCCGCAGCGACGTTCAAGTGCTTCTCGCGACGCCGGTACCGGACGATGGCATCACCTTCGACGCGGCCGATCTGGTGCTCGAACCGATCCGGGTCGACGACCAATTCGTCGGCGCACGAATGATCGTGCCGGCGCGGTGCGGCAAGGCGCGGCTGTCGCTGCACGTGGACGTCGGCGTCGGTGATGCGGTGTGGCCCGAACCGGAGGTTCGGCGATACCCGGCATTGCTGGACGCGCCGGCTCCGGAAGTGTTCGCGTATGAACGCGAGACCGTCGTCGCTGAAAAGCTCGAGGCGCTGGTGGTCCTCGGCGATCGCAACAGCCGCATCAAGGATTTCTTCGACCTGCAAATGCTGGCCACGACCTTCGCTTTCGATCGGCGCACACTCGGTGAGTCGGTGCGGCGCACCTTTTCGCAACGACAGACGCCGATCCCCGAAGTGGCGCCAATTGGACTAACGCTGGCGTACTGGGAAAATCCGTCGCGTCCGACGCAGGTTCGGGCGTTCGCACGACGCGCGGGGCTGGCGGCAACGACCGAGACCGGACGCGCGTTCACGGCGGTCCTGTCGGCGTTCCTGCAGCCGGTGCTCGACGATCTCGCTGTGGGAGCGCCGCGCGCCGGAACGTGGTCGCCTGGGGGGCCGTGGGAATGAGTCGCAATCGCTTCACGCCGTACGCGGCGTACAAGGACTCGGAAGTGGAGTGGCTGGGGGAGATTCCGGCGGGGTGGGAGGCGGCACCGATTTACGCACGCCACCACGAATGAGCACGAGCCCCG
>JANMWU010000329.1:0-2351 GCA_031380785.1 Gemmatimonadaceae bacterium | reverse complement strand
CCGCAGCTGTGTCGGAGGTACGCCCGGTCCTCCGCCGACGGTGCCATGAACGCGGAAAGCGCGTTCGTTGCGCCGTTTTTGTTTTGAGTAGTTGTACGATGTTTGCAGTATGTCACCCTCTGATCGCATTGCGCGGTTGCGCACACACATTCATACGAGGTATGTCAGCATGAGCAGTCCAATGGGCGGATCCTTTGGAGACAGCGCTGAGGCTCGCGGAAACGAGTTTGGTGCTGAACTCGGCAGTGAGCTCGAAAATGCTTCGCGACATGTCAGGCGCGGGTTTGAGCGGGCCGGCGCCTCGCTTGATGACGGCGCCGACAAAGTGAAAGACGGCATTCGTCACACGCGCGATGGCGTAAAGAGCGCCGGCAAGCGGCTCTCCGATGTTGTCGGCAGCTCGACGGAGTATTTCCGCGCCAACGGTGCAAAAGATGTGATAGACGATGTCGAAGGACTGATTAAGGAGCATCCGGGGAAAGCCCTGCTCGTCGTGGCCGCTGTCGGGTTTCTCCTCGGCCGAAGCCTGACGTCGAGAGACTGATGGCTACGACTCCGCACGCGACACAAAAACTGATGGGCGCGATGCGCGAGCTGGTGACGCAGTCTGAGCGCGTCGCGCTGGCGGAGGCTCGCGTGGTGGCGTCGCGCGTCGGCGACGTTGCTCAGGCAGGCGCCCGCCGCATGGTTCTTGTGCTGACGGCTACCATGCTCGCCACCCTCGCGCTTGGGTTTCTGCTAATTGCGATGTACGACGCGCTCGCCATCTGGGTTCCGGGATGGGAGGCGGCACTCATCGTCGCCGGGTCAACGCTGTTGGTCGCGGGACTTTTTGCGTGGAGCGCTTCCGCGTCACCGTCAGTCACTCCCTCCCTGCTTCCAGACACACTTGAGCGAGGTGAACGTCGATGAGTGCGCGCACCGACGTACTGAGCCGACGGGCATCTGCGGAACGCGAAGATCTTCTGGCTGCCTTCGATGCACTGGAACGCGAGGTTGGTGCACTCGCGGACTGGCGAGCCTATGTGCGCCGAGAACCGGTGATGACGCTCGGAATCGCGGCCCTCGGAGGCGCCATCCTCGGCGCCGCATCTGCGCCGCGGCGCAGGACTGCACGTTCTCCAATGCGCTCAACGCTCCTTGAAGCGGGCGAAGCGGTCGTGGGCACCGCGGCGTCCGCCGCGTTGCTGCGCCGTATGGGCGTATTCTTGCTCGATCTGGTGGTGGCGCGCGCCCTCGCTGCGTTCAAAGGTGAGGGCAATTCACCGCCCGCTGTGACGACCGCGCACACCGGGCATGCACGCGAGACTCAGGAGCGCAGTCGATGAACGAAATAGTGTAGCACGGCGACCTTCGGCCCCATTACAACATGTACCGCCGCAGATCCTCGTCCTGACTCAACGACTCGAGGCGCGACCGAACCATCGGCGCATCCACCACAATGCCGGCCGCGCCCGACTCGGGCAGTCCGTACAGCAACTCCTCGAGCAACGTGGTCATGACGGTGTGAAGCCGCCGGGCACCGATGTTCTCCATCCGCGAGTTGCAGACGGTGGCGACACGCGCGAGTTCCGCGATTCCGTCCGGCGCAAATGTCAGCGTCGCGCCTTCCGACGCCACCAGCGCCGCGTACTGCTTCGTCAGCGCGTGCTCGGGCTCCGTCATGATCCGCACGAAGTCGGACTCGGTCAACGGCAGCAGCTCGACGCGAATCGGAAAACGGCCCTGCAACTCGGGTATCAGATCGCTCGGCTTCGACACATGAAACGCGCCGGCCGCAATGAAGAGCACGTGATCGGTCTTCACCATGCCGTACTTCGTCTGCACCGTCGACCCTTCGACAATCGGCAGCAGGTCGCGCTGCACGCCTTCGCGCGACACATCAGGCCCCGCGCTGCCACCCCGCTGGCCGGCGATCTTGTCGATTTCGTCGAGAAAGACGATGCCGGTTTCCTCCGAACGTTCGATCGCCTCGGCAATCACCTCATCACGATCCAGCATCCGGTCGAATTCCTGGCTCAGCAGCACCCGACGCGCCTCGGCCACCGTCATGCTGCGCTTGCGCGTCTTCTTCGGCAGAATGTCCTGCAACATCTGCGTGAACTGCTCCATGCCTTCCTGCGCGCCGGGCTGGTTCACCATCCCGATCATCGGTGACGCATTCACCGGTATATCGAGATCGACCATGCGCGATTCCAGCTGGCCTTCGCGCAGCAAGGCACGCAACTTGTCGCGCGTGCGCTGATGCCGGTCCTTTTCCGCATCGCTCACGGGGGCCGTCGTAGCTGCGCCTGACGCGCCGACGAGGAAGATGCTGGGCGACGCGCTCTCCGCTGCGTTCGGTGTCGACG
>JANMWU010000328.1:0-1620 GCA_031380785.1 Gemmatimonadaceae bacterium | reverse complement strand
TCCATGCCAGCCGCCGAATACACCGCGCAGGCAGGTGCCGCGCCCGTCGAGCACCGTCGGCACTGAAATTCCGCCGGCAATGGCGATGGTGGTGCGGCAACCGTTGTGAAGCGCCAGCAGCCCGCCGCGGCGTGCGCGAAGTGTGCGCCAGGGTGGAACCGGTACGCCGTCGATCGACGCTGTGATATTTCTGCCGGTCAGTGCGAGGAGCGCATCGCTTTCAAATTGCAGCGCGATACCGCCGAGCGCACAGTCCAGCGCCGCATCGGCCGCGTTATTTCCAACCAGAAGGTTCGCAATGCGGTGCGCCTGCTCGTCCATCGCCCCGCCGACAGGCACCCCGGCGTGCTGCCATGCCAGCCGGCCGAGATCCTGAACGGTGGTCTGAATGCCCGGCGCGCGGACGACGATGGTCATGAAGCGTTCACCCGATCCCGCCACGCTTCGTGCGCGATGGCGACGAATCGCACATGATCTCCGGCCTGCAGCAGCGAGGGTGGCGAGCGCTGCGCATCGAACAGCGCGCGCGGCGTACGCCCGATCAGATGCCAGCCACCGGGCGATGCAAAGGGATAGATGCCGGTGCTGCCACCACCGATTCCAACGCTGCCGGCCGGCACGGTGGTGCGAGGTACTTCGCGCCGCGGCGTATGGAGCGCGTCGCTGAGGCCTTCGAGGTAAGGAAATCCCGGCAGAAATCCGATCATCGCCACCACGTAGTCACCGGCGGTGTGCGCCTCGATGACGGCCTCGCCCGAGGTGTGATGCGTGGCGGCGACGTCTGCAAGGTCGGGGCCGAATTCGCCACCGTAGCAGACCGGAATCACCACTGGCGCGCGCGGAACCGCGGGCTCGACGCGCAGTGTCATCAGCGCGGCATCAATATAGTGGGCAAGCGCTACGAATGTGGTGGCGGTTGGCTCGTAGTGCAAGGTCAGGCTCCGGATCGCCGGAACGTGCGCGGTGACGCCGATGGGCGCGTCCGCCTGCACCCGCGCGTCGAGGCAGCGCATAAGATCGCGCATGTCCGCGTCCGGTACGGCGGACAAGTCGATGGTGAGCGCGCGATCACCGAGGGGAACGAGAGTGCGGGGCCACACAGTGACGGACAGTATGCAGTTGTGTCACGAGGCGGCGCCAGAGACGGCTCAGTCAGTTCGGGGAACGAGCGCCTTCACCGTCCACGCTACGCCGTTGCGGTTGGTGACTTCTACTTCATCCAGACTTTCGAACGCCTGGGCGATCTGCGCCCAGACGACCGCGGTGCGCGCGGTTCGGTGCATGGACACCAGCAGCACGCCGTGTGGCGCCAACATCGCCGTGTAGCGCCGCAATCCCGTAACCTGATCGTGATAGTAGTAGAGACTTTCGTCGAAGACTATCGCGTCGAATCGCTCGGTCGTCGTGAATTCGTGCATGTCCGCGACCATAAAACGCGTGTGCTCGGTCGCGTGCACGGTCGCGAGTCGGATGGGTTCTGCAAAGTCGATCCCGAGATAGAGTCCGCAGGCGTCGCCGAGTTGCTGGCGCAGCAATCCTTCACCGCAGCCGACGTCGAGCACCGAGCCGCCCGGCTTCAGTTTTCGCTGGTAGCCAGCCAATACGGAATGATGCGCGAGT
>JANMWU010000297.1:0-3313 GCA_031380785.1 Gemmatimonadaceae bacterium | reverse complement strand
GTCATCACCATCGGCAAATCTGAGGAAGGCCGCGAGATCGTTGCCGGCATCGTCGCCGATGAAAACATCATCGCGCATCTCGATGACTACAAAGCGATTCTCCGGAAGCTCACCGATCCGCGCGGACTGTCCGCCGCCGATCGCGCTGACCTGGTGAAGAGGGGCAAGCCGATCTATCTGCTCAGCGGCTCGTTGCATTCGCCGGAAACCGGCAGCCCCGAAGCGATGATCGAGATGTTCTATCGACTCGCCGTGGACGAAGGCGATCAGATAAAGAAGATCCGTGAGAACGTGATCACCATGATCATCCCCGTCTGGGAAGTCGATGGCCGCGATCACTACATCGATTTCTATCAGCAGAACCGCAAGCTGAATCTGCCGCTCACCGCCAACCTCGGTCTGCCGTACTGGGGCAAGTACGTTGCGCACGACAACAATCGCGACGGGATGGCGCTGACCCTCGAACTGACGCGCTCCTTCCTGAAGAACTTCCTCGAGTGGCGTCCCACCGTCACGCACGACCTGCATGAGTCGGTGCCGTTCCTCTATACCAGCACCGGCACCGGTCCGTACAACACCGAGTACGACGCGATTCAGATCGATGAGTGGTTCCAGCTGTCGTACACCGAAATCACGGAGCTCACGCGTCGAGGACTGCCTGGCGTCTTCACCTATCAGTTCTACGATGGATGGGCGCCGAACTACGGTCTTTCGATCGCCAATCTTCACAACTCCATCGGTCGCTTCTACGAGACGTACACGTCGAGTGGCGCCGACTGTCAGAACAATGTGCAGCTGCCCGCCAGCGCAACATCGGTGCAGTGGTACCGCCCAAGCCCGCCCGTGAACGGCATCAGGTGGTGCATCCGGACGAACATCAACTATCAGGAATCAGGTGTCCTGATTGCGCTGCGCCAGGTGGCTGAGAATCGTGACCGCTACCTCGAGAATGCAGTGACGAAGGCCGAGCGTACGATTGCGCGCGGACTGCGCGACGCGCCGTATGCGTTTGTGATTCCGAAGGGTCAGCGGCACGCCGCCGAAGCCGCGGATATGGTGAATCTCTTCCGCACGCAGGGCACGGAAGTTCAGGAGGCAACCGAGTCGTTCTCGCTTGCCGCGGGCAAGGATTCAGTGAAGATCGAATCGGGCGACTGGATCGTGCGCCTGGATCAGCCGTACACACAGTTTCCGCGCACGGTACTTGGATTGCAGAGCTTCAAACCCAGCGATCCGCAGCCGTATGACGACACCGGCTGGACGATGGATCTGCTGCGGCATGTGACGACGCTCAAGATCGCCGACAGTTCGATCTTTCGTCGGCCAATGAAGATGATGACGGCCGATGCGAGCATCGCCGGTACGGTCGCCGGCACGGGTGGTACGCTCGTCATTCCGCATCTCGGTGACTGGCGCTCGTCGATCCTTCCGTGGAAAGTCGCCGGTGCACGTGTGCGCGTTGCCGACACCACATTCTCGGTCGGCGGGACTTCGTATCCGGCCGGCACGTTTATCGTGGCCGATGCGCCGGCCGTGCGCACAGCGGCAGCATCGCTTGGCATGAACATCGTCGCAGCATCACAGGTCTCGGTCTCCACGCATCCGATCACATTGCCGCGCATCGCGATCATGCATTCGTGGACGTCGACGCAGGACGAAGGCTGGGTGCGTTACGCGTTCGATCGACTCGGCGTGCCGTTCACCGCTATCTCGGAACAGGAGATCAAGGCTCCCGGTCTGCTCGATAAATTCGACGTGGTGGTGTATCCGCACGTCGGCGCCAGTTCGGCCACGCTGCTGAACGGACGATCGATGGCGGGGCCCGCTGTACCGTGGAAGAAGTCCGGCGACACGCCGCAGCTCGGCAGCGTCGATCAGACGGAAGACGTGCGTCCTGGCATGGGCTACGACGGCCTGCTGGCGTTGCGCAAGTTCGTCGAACGCGGCGGCCTGTTGTTCACCGAAGGCGGCACATCGAAGTTCATTGCGGACATGGGCTTTCACTCCGCCGTAAGTGCGGTGGAAACGCCAACGTTGCGCGCACGCGGTGGTGTGTTCCGCGGCGAAGTCGTGACCGCAATTCATCCGATGCTCTACGGCTACGACAAGAAGAGCTTCCCGCTGTTCTTCTCACAGTCGCCGGTGCTGCAGGTGTCCGTGCCTGGCGCCTTCGGCGGTGGTCCGCCATTGCCGCCGCCGCCCGGCCCACCGATGGGAATCGGTGGCAAGGCCGTTGATTCGACGGTACTGGCCGAATCCGATCGCATGCGCGCCAGAGTTGTGGTACGCTGGGCGCAGAATGCCGACTCAGTGCTGATCTCTGGTCTGATTGCAGGCGGCAGCGAGATGGCGGGGAAGGCCGCCGTGATCGATGCGCCGGTCGGCGCCGGACATGTAATTCTGATGGGCACACGCCCGTGGTATCGCTGGCAGAATCAGGGCTCGATGGCGCTGGCGTTCAACGCCATCGCAAACTGGAACGCACTCAGTCGCTTGCCCTCGACAACAACGGCAACGAAACCGTCGGCGCGGGGCAGTCGCTGATGCGCACCGCGCGTCGGGCGGTCGCCACGCTGTGTGCACTGCTCGGCGCGCACAGCGCGGCACTGACGCAGGCCGCGCCAAAGGTGACGATGGCCGTCGTCGGCGGACGGATCATCGATGGCTACGGCGGGCCGGTACTGGAAAACGGCGTGATTCTGATTGCCGGGGACAGAATTGTGAGCGTCGGACGCGTTGGCGAACTGACGGTGCCGTCGGGTGCGACGGTGATCGATGCAAACGGACATACTGTGATGCCCGGTTTGATCGATATGCACGTGCATCTGCATCTGCTCGGACACGGTGATTACAAGCGCTGGGACGATTTGTACGGCACAAAAGACGCCACCGTCGTGATGCCGATTGCCGCGAAGCAATTGCTCTTCGCCGGCGTCACGACGGCGCGCGATCTCGGTGCGCGACTCGACGACATACTGTCAGTGAGGAAGCGCATCGCGAGCGGTGAAATTCCAGGCCCGCGTCTGTTCGTCACCGGCCCGTTCATCCAGCATCAGGCGTACGAGCGCTACGAGGAAGCCTTTCGCTGGGGCGTCACCGGCGCCGACGATGCGCGGAAGAAAGTCACCACACTGCTTGACGCGGGCGTGGACATGATCAAGCTGATCGATCAGGATCAGATGACGGAAGCCGAGGTGCAGGCAGTCGTCGAGACGACGCACAAGCGCGGCAAGCTGGTTGTTGCGCATGCGCACCGGATGGACGAGATCCGCGTGGGCCTCAAGTACAACGTCGACGACTTCGAACACACCGG
>JANMWU010000283.1:0-7361 GCA_031380785.1 Gemmatimonadaceae bacterium | reverse complement strand
CCGTTGCCCGGCTCCTTCGTGTTCTCGAGAAACGTTTCGAAACGATAGACACCGAGGTTCAGGAAATAGTTGTCCATGTCGCCGACAGCCACGTGCAGCTTGCCGACCAGTTTCGGGCCAACCGTGCTCCAATTGCGCTCAGCGTAGTCGCGCAAGTCGTATCCGTTCGCCCGCATCGCCTCGGCCACCGCGTGATCGATGCGGCCGCTGCGTTTGTCCCATGGCGACTTCGGATAGCCGTCGGCACCCACCGGACCCCACGCGGCGGCCCAGCCATCCCACTGCCCGCCGGAGCGGCCGTGCGACGCGATCACCAGTTCGGCCTGATTCTCTTCGCGCACCGTGAGATCAGTGAGCCCTTCGACACTGCGACTCGACGGAATCTCGCGCGGCAGCCACGAACCGTCCTGCACCACGAAGGCATTCGAGTCGGCGTAGATGTTGCCGAACTGATAGTTGCGGAAGTCGAGCTGATCGGGATACAGCGACCACGCACCGCCGAACACATCGGGATAGTGGACCTGCAGGCCGAGCACATCCCAGCCACCGGTCGAACCGCCGGTGAGCACCCGCGCATACGGCGCAGCGACGGTGCGGAAGCGCTTGTCGATCTCCGGAATCAGTTCCTGCGTGATCGCATCGCCATAGGGTCCATTGTTCTGCGAGTTGAGTACGTAGCTGTCGTCGTAGAACGGTGTCGTGTGCTGAATGAAGACGGCGATCACTTCCGGCACCTTCCCCGCCGTCCACGCCTGCTGAAACTCGCAGCCCGGCTCACGGGCGGTTCGCGCCAGTCGCGCGGCCCGAGCTTCGGCAGTTTCCGGCTTGTCGCAGCCATCGAAAGTGAAACCGAACGGCGCGCGTTCGCTGAAATGCCCGACAGTGTACACGACCGGATATCGCCGCCCGGGATTCTCATTGTACCCCTTCGGCAGCAGGACCACCGCGCCGAGTGTCATCGGGTGGTTCCAGAACGCGCTCGCGAGGCGTGACGTGAGATGGATGCGCTTCACCCACTGGGTTTCCTCGACACGCGGCACTTCAGGAAGCGTCTTTGTGAGTGAAAACGAGAGTGCCGTTTTGCGCGCCGGATCGATGTGCACCTTCTGCACTTCGCTCAGAAGTGAACCCGGCGACGCATTGAACCGCTGTCCTTCACCCGCATCCATGTGTGCCCAGATCGTATGTCCATCAGCGCGTTTGAACTGCGTGTAAGGCACAATCATGCCCTGTACGAAGTACTCGCCTGCGGGAAGTCGATCGAGCGATGCGACCGGGAATCCCGGCGCCGATGTATCGAACGTCACCGAGTCACCGGCTTTGAGCCCATCGACGTCAACGCCGAAGAACGGCTCACTCTCACGGAACGAGCCGGATTGCTGACGCGGCTCCGATTTGTCGTTGCGCGCGACGAATAGATACGCGCGTCCGGTGACCGGCTCGGAGCGCGCGGCGGAGCTGAAGCTGATGCGGACAGTCTGGGCCCGGCCGGCGGCCGTGAGTAGCAGTCCGGCGACCAGCAGGGCGAGTGCTGTGGAACGCGTGGTTGATGGCTTTGGCGTCATATAGCAAGAATAGTCGATTTCAGGATTTCAAGGGGTCAGAGATCTTGAAACGGATGCTGAGCTGAGATTCGCTTACGCGTGCGCGCTGGGGGTGACGTATCGCGACGCTCGAGCGCTCGAAGCCGAGCGCTCTGCGGCGTCGGGGTGAGTCCTGCACCAAAACGATTCGTTTCAAAGTGTCAGAGATCTTGAAAACCTTGCGGCTAGACGCCGCCCGTCACGTTCGTTCGCAACGCGTGGCGTCGTTCGGGAACGACGTCCTCGAAGCCACAGTTCTGGTCGCTGCGTGAGAATGGCCATGCGCGGAAGATCTTGCCTTCCAAAAACCAATCGCGGTGAAATAGTCTTGTTCGCAGCCTTACTTATGAACCGCGCAAACTCGGAGGCATCAAATGCCGCGCTGGCGACGCATCGTCCTACCTGGCATGCCATTGCATATCACCCATCGCGGCAACGATCGTGAGGCAATATTTCGTTCCGAGAGTGACTTCGCAGTGTATCGTGAGATCGTTCTCGAGGCGAGCCAACGCATCGAGTGCAGTGTGCACGCGTATGCGCTGATGACGAATCATGTGCACATCCTGCTCACTCCAAAGCGAGCGACTGGCGCTGCACAACTTATGCAGATCATCGGCTGCAGATATGTGCGATACTTGAACGGGCGCTACCACCGCACGGGCAGCCGATGGGAAGGGCGTTTCAAGTCCTCACCGGTAGACTCGGCGCCGTACCTGCTGCGATGCAGCCGATACATCGACCTGAATCCCGTTCGAGCCGGTCTGGTCACGCGACCCGAACTGTACGCGTGGTCCAGCTATGGACACCTCGCGCACGGTAATTCTGACGATCTGATTACGGTGCACGACGCATACATCGGACTTGGCAATGACGCGCAATCGCGACGTAGCGCGTACCGCGGGCTGGTTGAGGACGTGCTCGCCGACCGAAGCACACCCGCGATCCGACGTGCCGCGCTTGCCGGCACTGCGCTTGGCACAGCGCGATTCTGCACGCGGCTTGAGGCCGAACTAGCGCGACCCGTGACCCGACTCGCTCACGGCGGTGACCGTCGCAGCAACACGTTTCGCGCGGAGCGCGAGCCACGAACGACAGCCTGAGCGAGCGTTTCGCAGGCGCGACAGTTTCAAGCTCTCCGTTTCAAGATCTCTGACACCTTGAAACTAGTCGTTCTGGCGCATGACTCATCCTGACGCCGCAGAGCGATCGATTTCGCGCGCTCGTGCGTCGCAAAACGTCACCCCCAGCACGCACGCGTAAGCGAATCTTCGCTCAGCGTCCGTTTCAAGATCTCTGACCCCTTGAAACGAAGCAATTCACCGCACCGGCCACACCACGCCCTGATCCTGCTTCACCACCGGCTTCAATCCCCTGTACACAAACCGCTGCAACCGCTTTCCCTCATACGTCTCGGTCGTGAAAATATTCCCCTTCGAATCCGTCGCGATCGAATGCACCGCGAAGAACTGCCCCGGTTGCCGACCGCCGTCGCCGAACGCAGTAAGAATTTCCAGCGACTGCCGATCCATCACGTACACCCGCTCGTTCCTGCCATCGGCCAGATACAGATATTTCTGCGCCGCATCCCGCGAAAAAGCGATGTCCCACACCGCCCCATCACCCAATGTGCGCGGCGCGATCTGCTTCTCCTTCACAAAGCTGCCATCCTTTTTGAACACCTGAATGCGATTGTTCACGCGATCGCACACATACACCAACCCATCCGGCGTCGGCTCAGCGCAGTGCACCGGCGTGCGAAACTGCGGAATCAGCGGACGCGTCGGATCGTACGGGCCGTAATTGGAATCACTTGGAACGTTACCGTACGCACCCCAGAAACGCTTGATGGCGCCGGTGTTCATGTCGAGCACCGCTACGCGTCGGTTGCCGTAACCGTCGGCCACATACGCCTCGTTCGCTTTCACATCGAACGACACCTTGGCGACGCGGCCGAACGAGTCCATCGACTTCGAGTTCGCCGGACGACCCGGCACGCCGATCTGTTTCAGGAACTTGCCGTCGTGCGAGAATTTCAGAATGTGCGAATCGAATCCGATGCCGCGCGTCGAATCGGGCGTTCCGTTGCCACCGATCCAGATGTTGTCGAAGTTGTCGATGCCGATGCCGTGATTGCTGCTCGGCCACACATACCCCTCGGCCGGCCCACCCCACGAGTTCACCAGATTCCCTTCAGGATCAAACTCCAGCACCGGCGGCGCCGACGCACAGCATGGGCCCGTGAGCGCATAGCCCGCTTCGGTGCGCGCGTTGAGAGTCGACGCGCCGCGATGCACAATGAAAATGTGATCCCGCGAATCGACGCCGAGTCCGATGACCATCCCCAGCACCCAGCCGTGCGGGAGCGGCTTGGGCCACAGTGGGTCCACTTCAAACGCCGGTGCGATCACGGCCTGACGCTCGAGTGCCGTCGCCAGCTGTCGCTGACCGATCACAAGCGACACGATCACCGCGCCCAGCACGGGCACCACCCACCGCATACGATTGCCTGACATTCCGCTGCTCCGATTCCGACGTGAAGGCCCGCCCACCGCGCCGCCCGCCAAAGTCGTGGGCAGCCCCGCGCGAAACTGCGCTCCATCGCATATCTCACGCACCGTGATGCACCCGCGACGCCGACCGACCGTGAAACGCTGCAGCGCTCTGGCGCGACGCATCGCCGTGCGCGTTGGCCTCGGCGTCTGCTGCTCTCTCACCGCCGCCACGCCACTTTCGGCACACGAGATTCCGGAACGTGTGGCCGTGCGCGCCTTCGTGCAACACGACGGGACTGTCCTGCGCCTTCTGGTGCGCGTGCCGCTGGAAGCGATGCGCGACGTGGACTTCCCGCTGCGCGCAGACGGGTCGCTGGATCTGGTCCGAGCTCGAGCACTTCTGCCCGAAGCGGCACAGACATGGATCGTCAACAGCCTCGCCATATCTGCCGACGGCACGCCGCTGGCCACGCCACGAATCAGCGGCACACGGATCGCGCTGCCGAACGATCGGGCATTTGAGAATCCGGACAGCGCCCGGGCCAGCTTCCTGCGCGCACCGCTCGAATCCGAAATCATCCAGTGGCGTCAGACGCTGCTCGATGTCGCGCTCGAGTATACGGTGCCCGCCGGCGACGTGCGGCTCGAACTCCATCCTGATTTCGCTCGACTGGGCGTGCGGACGACCAGTGTGATTCACATCATCTCGGCCGACGGTCGCGATCGGATGTTGACGTATGCGGGAAATCCGGAGTCGGTGTCACTCGATCCGGCCTGGTATCAGACGGCGCTGCAATTCGCCCGCGATGGATTCCATCATATTCCTGATGGCATCGACCATGTGCTGTTTTTGCTCTGTCTGGTGCTGCCGGTTCGACGCTGGCGCCCGCTCGTCGCCATCATCACGGCGTTCACCGTCGCGCATTCACTCACGCTTGGCGCAGCGGCCCTTGGTGTGGTGCCGACGGCACTCTGGTTTCCGCCGCTTGTCGAAACGCTGATCGCGGTGTCGATCGTGTGGCTCGGCATCGAGAACTGCATCATGCCGGCCGAGCGGCTTACTGCACGCTGGCCGATCGCGTTTGTGTTCGGGCTGGTGCACGGTTTCGGATTTTCATTCGCGCTGCGTGAGCAGTTGCAGTTCGCCGGGAACAACCTGATCACCGCACTGGCCGCCTTCAACATCGGCGTGGAACTGGGGCAGCTGGCTGTTCTTGCCGTCGCGCTGCCGCTGCTCGCGCTGCTGTTTCGCTACGTCGGTGCCGGTCGCGAACGCGCCGTGACCATTGCTGGTTCAGTGCTCGTCACACACACCGCGTGGCACTGGATGACCCAGCGAAGTACACAGCTGGCCGAATTTCGTGGCACGGTCGGCTGGCCTGCGCTGGACGCCACGCTTGCGCTCAATGCGATGCGTGGTGCCCTGCTGGTGGCGGTGGCGGTCGTCGTGGCGCTTGCACTGCGACAGATTCTACGTGTGCCGGCGCGGCCCTGATCGGCCTGCCCGGTTCAACGATCACTCCCGTCCTTCGCCTTACGCCGTCAGTGCGCATTCCTGTCCGCACCGCGCTGTTCGCAGCTTTGTCGGTAGTCGCATACGGCCGCGCCAGTGCGGTCCGTACGGCTGACGCATCGCCTGCAGCGTACGCACTCCGCATAGCGGACACGAATCGGACCACGATGGACGGCGTCTACACGATGGCTCAGGCAATCAAAGGCAGCGATGTCTTTGCCGCCTACTGCAAGACCTGTCATACGCCGACAGTGCATTCCGGTCCGCCATTCCGCGCCAAGTGGTTCGGCCGCGCGCTGAGTGATCTCTACAGCTACATCCGGCGCGAGATGCCGAAGAACGAACCGGGTTCGATGAGCGACGCCGACTACGCCCGCGCGCTTGCCTACCTGCTGCGCATCAACGGCATGCCGCCCGGCAACGTCCCTCTGGCCAGCGACTCGACCGCGTTGCACCGTATCCGTCTCGACTCTGTGCGTGCTGGTTCCACCGCCTCCGACACCCGCCCATGACCACGCGCCACGCTGTATTCACGATGGTACTCAGCGGGCTCTCCGCTGCGCTGTTCATGTCGTCACCGATAATCGCGCAAAAGGCCGCACCGCGACCGACAATGCGACCATCGAGTGCGCCAGGTGGCAGCACCGCGCCGAGCATGTCTGCGCTGGTGCGCGGCAACGCTGCGGGCGAATGGCGATACTGGGGCGGCGACGCGCATAGCACACGCTACTCGCCACTCGATCAGATCACGGCCGGGAATTTCAGCAAGCTGCAGGTGGCGTGGCAGTGGAACGCCGGCACTTTCGGGCCTGACGAGTACTACCGCACCACGCCGTTGTACGCGAATGGAAGAATTTTCACCGTTGCGACGACGCGTCGCTCAGTGATGGCGATCGAACCGGAGACGGGCGAAACACTCTGGATGTATCGCCTCGATGAAGGGATTCGCTGGCAAAAGGCGCCGCGACAGTTCGCCGGACGCGGACCGACGTATTGGACGGACGGCAAGGACGAGCGCGTGATCGTCGTCACACCGGGCTACCACATGGTGTCGCTCGATGCGCGCACCGGCATTCCAGATGCGCATTTCGGCCACAATGGCGTTGTCGATCTGCAGGAAGGACTTGGGTTTCCGATGGTCCCACTGGCGGTCGATGACACCGGATCACTGATCATCTCGGAAGCTGCACCGGCACGCCGCGCGAAGCCGGGCGAGACGTGGGATCCGGTGAAGCGCACCGGTGCCGACGGCACCATGGGTATCGATCCGGCGAATGGACAGATCGCGTCCAGCTCACCGGCCATCGTTGTGAATGGCGTGATCGTGGTCGGCAACTCGGCAATCCACGGCTACTACCCGATTCGCGTGCACAACATTCCCGGATTCGTGCGCGGCTTCGATATCCGCACCGGGCGTCAGCTCTGGAAGTTCAACCTCATTCCGCAGCCCGGCGAATTTGGCGCAGAAACGTGGGAGCATGGCTCGAAGATCGGCAGCGAAGGTGTGGGCAAGAACGATCCGTGGGCGACGTACTCCGCCGATCCGGACCTCGGCCTTGTCTACATCCCCGTCGGCATGCCGCTGATGGACGAATACGGCGGACATCGCCCCGGCAATAATCTTTTCGGCAATTCGCTCGTCGCGATCGATGTGAAGACCGGCAAGCGGAAGTGGCACTACCAGATGGTGCACCACGACATCTGGGACTACGACGCACCGATGGCGCCGAACCTGATCGATGTGACCGTCAACGGTGCACGTCGCAAGGCGAT
>JANMWU010000281.1:0-2504 GCA_031380785.1 Gemmatimonadaceae bacterium | reverse complement strand
AGCGCCCAGTTCACGAGACGTTCGTATCCAAGCGTCGATTGCGGCACGCTGCCAAGCGCCCGGCCGCATGCGCTTCCGGCACCATGACCGGGCCAGATCTGCAGATAATCCGGCAGTTCTTTGAGGCGCTGCAGCGAGTGAAACAGCGTGCGCGCGCTGCTCTCCATCATGCCCACCTGATTCGCCACCACTTCAAGCAGATCGGGCCGTCCGACGTCACCAACGAACAGGAAATCGCCGGTGAGAAGGCCCATCGGATGCTCACTCGCCGCGCCATCAGTCACGAAGAAGCTGATGTGCTCCGGCGTGTGGCCTGGCGTATGAAGCACGGTGAGTCGCACGTTGCCGATGCCGATCACATCACCCTCGACCAGCTCCACCGCGCGATCGTTCGCCGCGAACTGATAGCGCCACTCGGCGGGACCGCAGCCACTCAGAAAGAGCTGCGCGCCGGATCGAAACGCCAGTTCCCGTGCTCCGCTGCAATAGTCGGCGTGGATGTGCGTTTCGGTGACGGCCGCAATCCGCATACCCTCGCGATCAGCGAGCGCAATGTACTGATCGACGTCGCGCAACGGGTCCACCACAACCGCTTCGCCGGTGGCCTGGCAACCGATGAAGTAACTCGCCTGCGACAGCGAGGAGTCGTAGAGGAATTTGAAGAGCATCGGGCTCCGGAGAGTCGTTCGAGGCGGACGCGGCTGCAGCTGGCATCCGCTGTGCCAGATTAGCGTGCGAGGCAGGGCACCGAAAGTGACAGCGGTAACGCCGTTCGCAGCCGATGTTACGCTACTCGGCCATCCTGGTGCGGGCGCGCGCCACAATCGGCTGCAGGAAGCTGTCCGCGTCCTTCCATTCGGTTGCCAGTGCGCCGCACCATTGCTGCTTCTGCGCCGGTGTATCGGCCAGCTCGCACAGATGACGCAGCGCGCGGGCGCGGAATTGCGCTTCGGTGAAGGTTCGGCGCGGATCGCGGCTGTCGGTCACGCGGGAGTACCAGACACGCGCCGAGTCGCGCTGGTTGAGCGCAAGGTAGGCGGTGGCGACATGGAACGTTTCCGGTAGCGGATAGCGCATCGACTCCGGCACCAGCGGCAGCAGTAGACGCAGCGCCTCGCGCGGATGCCCTTCGGTGAGCAGCACCTGACCTTCGAGACTGGCCAGCAGCGGCGACGTCAGTGGCGGCAGCGATCCGACGCCCTTCTGCTTTACGACTTCCGTGCGGTACGCATTGAATCGCTCGCGGACGGTGCGGGCATCACCGTCCAGCATGAAGTCAAAGAGCAAGTTGTAGAACGGTCGGTCGACCATCCGCCATTTGTCGACGCCAGAGGTTGCGATGTATGTGCGGATGTCCTTGCCCAGACCATTGGTATCGGCGCCGAACCACGCCCGATCGAAGTAGCGCACGCGCGCGCCATCGCCACTCGCCTGCCGAATCGCGGCGGTGTCTCCCATCGCGAGGCGCTTTGCGCGCAATGAATCGAGCACCGTCCACGCTGCGTCGAACTTCCCTCTCATCTCCAATGACATGGCGAGTGTGTGAGACAGCACTTCAACGCCGTGGAAATTGCGCGCCTTCGCGAGCTGCAGTCGCGCCGCCTTCTCCACGCCCGGCCAGTCGCGCTCGACGCTCAGCCACTGGATTTCCATCTGATCGACGCGCGCCACATCCTCCGGCGACGTGAAGCGCTTGCGCATCGCGGCACGCACGGCACGCGCCTCGTCGATGCGCTCGGTACCGTACGCGCCCCAGATCGCCCACGGCCACGCCTCAATATTGGATGAATCCACCGAGACGTACCGCGCACCGTACTCGCGCACTCGCTCGAACATGCCGGACTCCATCGCCGACTGCGCAAGGTTGTTCAGCGCGATACGATTTCCGGGCTGTTCATTCAGAATTGCCAGGTAGGCGGCAGTCGCACGGACCGGCTGATCCTCTACGCTCGAGAAATACGAGGCTTCCGTGAGCCCGCGTTCCACCGGTGAGAGCCGATCCCGCAGCGCGTACGCCTTCGTCAGCGCCGCTTTGCCGCGCATCGCACGTTCATTCGAGCCGACTGGTTCCCGTCGCGTGAGCAGCCGCACGCCGAGGCGTCGCCAGGCCATCGCGAACGTCGAATCGAGCTTGACCGCTTCCTCGAGCAGCGCGATTTCGCGGCGCGGATTCTGATCCGGGCCCATGCCGTCGCCAAACCGCATTGCCTCGGTGTACTTGCGCAATGCATCGATCGACGTGGTCGTGACGCGCTCCATTGGTGGCAGCGCCGTCAGCGTCGATTTCGATTCGCCAAGCTTTTCACGTGTGCGCCTCGCCAGCCGACCGATGGCAGCGATCAGCCCGTCTTCGTTCGGTGCCGTCTCCTGCACCGCACTCCGTTCTCCGCCATCCGACGGCGAAATCAGCGCAGCGCGGACGAGATACGTGTTCCCGACTTTCTGTATTCGACCTTCGACGACAACGGGCACACCTTCGCGCACCGCAATCTCACGCGCCAGCG
>JANMWU010000261.1:0-3076 GCA_031380785.1 Gemmatimonadaceae bacterium | reverse complement strand
GAAGTCCACCGGCACGGAGGGAAACAACTTCATCCCTTCAAGCCAGTGCGCCTCATTTTCCGTATGATCGGTGCGGTGGATCGCGAATCCGAGCAGGCCTTCGCAACGCGCCGGGGGCAAGTCCATTCCGAGCACGACGACGTACGTACCTGCGATAGCTTTCACCGTCAGGTCGCCGGTGGTGTTCCTGATTCGCATGGCGCCGCCAGTCAGAGGTGAAACCCAGGCGCCGCGCGTGAGACGCGACACCAGCAATGGGCTGAACGTTACGATCGTCAATACGCGCTCACTGGGTGAACTTCTCAGCCGCGCGCAGCACCCCAGGAACCCTTCAGTGCCGGAGAAAGCGTCGTGTCGTTCACCCGCATGATTCGCCTTGCGTCAGTCGTGGCTTTGGCGCTGGTTGCCGCGTGTGCGTCGGGAAAGCCCGCGTCCAACGTGCCTGGCACACCGTTCACGCCGCGGCAGGATCAGCAGCTCATCACGCGCGACGCGATCGCCGCCACGCAGTACACCACGGCGTACGAGGTGGTGTACGCCCTGCGCAACCAGTGGCTGAAGTCAAAAGGCCAGGACAACTTCGGCAGCGCTTCTGCAGTCCAGGTGTATCTGGGCTTTCAGCGGCTGCGCGGCGGTGTGGATGAACTGAAGGATATCCGCTCGTCCACAGTTGAGTCTTTGCGATACTACGATCCTGTCGCGGCGACTGGCCGCTTCGGCGCCGGCCATCTCTCAGGTGCGATCGTGATCACGCTGGCGCGATAGCTGGCATTGCATTCAATCCGCCGTACCAGCCACTGTCGCCACGCGATGACAATCTGCAGGGCTGCAATTCCCGGCCGCCGCTTGGTTGCACTGCTCCTCGCGCTGAGCGCCGCATTGCTGGCGGAGTCGCGAGCGCTCGGCGCCCAGATCCCCGCCTCCGCCTACTACGCGCGGCGCGTCGCCGTACTCGAACGGCTCGGCAACGACGTCATGATCGTCCCGGCGCGCGGATCGTTCCTGTACGACGACCAGATGGGCTACGTGCAGGCGCCTGACTTCCAGTATCTCACTGGTTTGTCGGAGCAGGTGGGTGCGGTTCTGCTGCTCGACGGCAGCGACAAGTCAGTGACGCTCTTCGTGGCACGGCCAAGCCCTCTCATTTCGCTCGGCGTGATTCCGCAGACGCAAGCCGCGGCGGCGGAACTGCGCCTGAACGAAGTGGCGTCGGTCGACTCGCTCGAGGCGCGGCTGCGTCGGCGATTCGCCATGGCACCGACCGCCGCTCTGATTTCCGCTACTGACGCGCGTGGCGCAGTTGCGACCCCGCTGCCGATGGCTGCGTCCGGCGTGCGGTGGCGCTCGTGGGTCACCACCCTCGGCGCCACTGACGGCACGCCGGCACTCCCGATGCTGCGCAGCCTGCGCGAGATCAAGAGCGCGGAAGAAATCGCCATCCTGCGACGCGTCGGGGAGCAGAGCGGAGCTGCATTTCTGTCCGGAATGCGCGCACTGCATCCGGGTCAGACCCAACGGAAGGCGGAGCTTGCAGTCGTGAATGCCTGCGAGAGTGCGGGAGCTCGCGGCGTGTCATTCTGGCCGTGGACGATGAGCGGACCAAATGCGCAATTCATGGGACTGTTCTCGTCATTCCAGTCGTATGAGCACATCAATCGCGTGATGCAGCCCGGCGAAGTGGTGCGCGTTGACGTGGGCTGTCAGTCAGAACACTACATGGGCGACGTCGGGCGCACAGCACCCGTGTCGGGCCGATTCACGCCTGGGCAACGCGAGGCGTGGGATCTGTTCATTGCCGGGTATCGCGCAGGGTTGCCGCTGATTCGCGACGGAGCGGCGACGAAGAGTGTCTACGCTGCAGCGCTTGACGAGATCAGACGTCGTGCGCCATCGCTCACAACGGCGGAAGGCAAACACGCGGCGGAAATTCTGCTGGCGGCGAACGGCACCGATCCGTGGGAGATTCACGGCGTCGGGTTGGACGACGCCGAAGGGCAACCGGAGGTTCTGCGCGCGGGAATGGTGGTCGCGTACGAACTGATGTTCGTGGTTGATGGCGACGGCTTCTATCTCGAGGATATGATCGCCGTGGGCGCGACCGGTCCTGATGTTCTGACGCCGGGGCTCCCGTACACTGCGAGCGAGATCGAGCGCGCGATGGTCTCGCGTCCGCGCATGACGCACTGACCGCGCGACGCTGATCCACGACCGGCGTCGCGCGGCTGCCAACAAGTCGCTCAGACGCGCAAGGCGTACTTGATGACGTCCCCCATCGTGAAGCTGTCCGCGTTCGCCGTGGGAATCATCGGCTTCCAGTTCGGATCCTGGTTGAGGAAAGAGTGACTGTCGCCGAGCAACAGGCCAATGAGTGTCTCGGCCACGATGCGTCCGCCCACCGGACCGAGCGATGTCGCAGTGGTGTTCGATTTCGCAACCGACTTTCCCTTCACCGCTTTCAGCCACTGTGCGTTTGCCTCAGCGAGGCAGTAGAACCAGAGTGGCGATTTGCCGATGAACCGGCCCTCCGCGACAGTGGAAATGCCACTCACCTTGTCCGGTGTTCCATCCTCCTTCTTCTGCGCCTTTCCAACCCAGAGTTCCTCGGGCGTGAGTGGCACAAAGCCCATTGCGCGCGCAACATCTTCGCCGCTTGGCAGACCCATACTGTTGCCGCGCCAGAGGTTGCGGATGGCGAGATTATTGGGGCTTGTGTGCGCGACCTCGGTGGACTGCAGCGTCTGCACCGTCAGCTTGGTGCCTATGGCCGCCGGATCGCTTGAAAACTCGGGAAGGAAAGCGAGGGGATTCACAAGCGACGTATCGATCTTGTAGGACGGTTGCACGCGCACCGTGCCGCCCTTCGTGCCAGAGCCATTGATGTCGAAGAAGAGGCTCCAGTCGATCGCCCAGTGCCGTGGGAACTGCCCGAATCCATTCAGACCGCGCTCCTGCACACCGGCGAAGATGAAGAAACGACCGGCGATCGACGGGTCGTCGGCCGGGCCGTTCTGAGTGTGCTTTGCATTGAGCCGGTAGATTGGTCGCACCATCGAATGTCCGAACCGATACGCCGCCG
>JANMWU010000235.1:0-4820 GCA_031380785.1 Gemmatimonadaceae bacterium | reverse complement strand
GCCGGACCGCCGCCGATGACGAGTGCCTGCGTCGATTCACGGAGGCTTTTCATGTGCGGCTCATCGACGACAACAGCGCGCGCACACCGAACGCCGTTCCCGACCCGATCACGGTGGCGGCGAGATTCACGCCGTCGTTGTCCAGCCACGACAGGCCGCCGGCGGTTGCCGTCGGTGCGCCGTCATCATCGGTGAGTCGCTCGGTCATACGTCCGGTGCGGAGTGAGCGCCGACGCTGCTGCAACGTGGCGCCGAGCACTGAATCAGCCATTGCGCCGGCGATTCCGCCAACGGCCGCCGCGAGTGTGGTGGAGCCAGGCCACTTCAGTAGCCAGGCGAGTGAAGCGATGGCTGCCGCGCCGGCGACTGTCGCCGTCAGGCCCTGCAACGAGACGCCTCCGGACATACCGGTTTCGAGCGGCGCCCAGGTCAGAATCGAGCGCGGTGCGCGGCGCGACAACATGCCGATTTCGGTGCCCCACGTGTCTGCCGACGCAGTCGCCAGCGCTCCAAGTGCAATGGCAGCGACGGCATCGGTTCGCATTCCGGCGAGTGCACAGGCGGCACCCAGGCCGAAGACAGCGCCATTCGCCAGCACCTGCCACGCATCACGCGGGCCTGACTTTGCGATCACCGCCGCGCTCCGTCGCTGCTTCCCAGCTCGACCGAGACGTCCGAGCAGCACGCTGCTGAAGAAAAAAGCGAGCAGAATTATCATCCAGTCGAGTCCGGCGAGTGCAGTCAGGCTGCCAAGCGTTGCGGCGGCCAGCGCACCGCCTGTCGTGAGCAATCCGGCTCGCCACACCACGCCCGCCACGGTCGGGCCGAGCGCCAATGCTACGAGCGGCGGCAACATCAGGTGGACGCGTTTTCCGGTGCGCGCTGCAGCAGCAGCTGTGCGATTCGTTCGCGCAACCTTGGCGTTGCGGCGTTCAGAGAGCCGGCGGCGCGCAGCGCTCGCCGGAACACGGCATCGCCCGCGAAACGCAGCCTGCAGGCGACACATTGCTTCAGATGGGCTTCAATCATCACCATCTCCTGCCGCGAAATCTCGCCGTCGCAGGCCGCGAAACTCAACGCGCGAGCGTCGGAACAGGCGACGGTGCCGGACGATGCGAGCGTCGTCACGAGTGCGATGCGCAGACGCTGAACCGGGCGTGAGCGGGGGCGGGAAGAAAGGACATGCGCCACGATGCCGGTGAGGAGGACTGTTGCTGTCTGACAATATACCAAACGGGTCCGTGGCCGCGGCGGTTCCGCGCGCGGCGCGTTTGGAGACTGCGCGGCGATCGACTGTTGCTTGTTCGTTTTTCGACTTCGGTATAGGTTCGGTACATGTCGGTGCGATTCCGCGTTGCGGAAAAGATGTCTGACTTGCGACCCGGTTCCGCAGCGTCGCGGCGGGCGCATCCTTCATGCCCCCCACCGATGTCCACGACCGTTGATGCGCGACTGCCACTCAGCCTGCTCGAAGCGGTTCGCGTTGTAGACACGCCTGAGGGCCATGTCGAAGCTGAATACATCGAGGAGCTGCGGACCAAGCGGCTCGGGCTCAGCGACACAGTGTATGCACAGATCAAGCGCTACAGCGCGGCGGTGCGTCGCAACGAACGCACAGTGCGAGATGAAGCAGCGGCCCTGGCGCGACTGATCGGGCGACGCTCCGACGCCCATCGCGTGTTCGAGTCGGCGGGTTCACTGCTGGCGCGCGAAGCCGTGGAAACGGTTTCGGCGCTGCGTCGTTCGGCGATTCGACGCCTCCCGGGAATGCTCGCCCGGCCGATGGCGCTGACGGCGGTGCGTCGGCTTGCGCGGCGCTATCTCGACGCGCGACTGGAACGCGTGGGGTCGACGGTGATATTGGCTGTGCATGATCCGGTGACCATCGAGGGATCGACGATCGCGGGCTTCGCGTTTTACGCCTCGGCGTTTGCCACCATGCTCGAAGAACTGACCGGCGTACCGGCAGTCGTCACGCGCATTGATGGCAATGAGCCGGGACAGCGCTGGAAAGCATCGTGGGGTCGCGCCTGACCGACGAGGAAGCGCACCGATAGTTTGGGGCGATGCGAGAACCTCACCGCCTGCCTGAAATTCAGGGCGCCCTGACTGCCGCGGGCCTCGACGGCTGGCTGCTGTACGATTTCAGAGGTATCAATCCGATCGCAGCCGGCATGCTCGGCTTCGAAGGACTGTCGTCACGGCGTGCAGTGGCCTGGATCCCGTCGAGCGGAATCCCGGTAGCGCTGATGCACGCAATCGAGCTCGATGCGTGGCGGAAGTGGCCCGCCGCCTGGGGGCGCCGCGTGTATCAGTCGTGGCAATCACTCGAAGCCGAAATCCGTGCCTTGGTAGATGGCAAGCGGGTTGCGATGGAGTACTCCCCCGGTGACGCGGTGCCGTATCTCGATCGGGTGCCAGCGGGTGTGATCGATATGGTGCGCGGCTGCGGCGCGACCGTCGTCTCGTCAGCTGATCTCGTGACGCAGTTCTACGCCGTGCTTACGGCGGACGAACTGCAGTCACATACCAGGTCGGCGGAGATCATCGCGCAGATCGGACCGGCAGCGCTGCGTCTGGCCGCCGCTGCCGCGCACGCCGGCACACCGATGAACGAGTTCGAAGTGCAGCAATGGATCATGGCGCAGTTCGAGGCGCACGGGCTGGTTACGACGCATCCGTCGAATGTGAGCGTTGGCGCCAACAGCGCCAACCCGCACTACGAACCGGCGTCTGATCGACATGCGCTGATCACGATGGATCAGGTTCTGCTGATCGATCTCTGGGCCGGTGAACCCGGTCAGCCACTGGCCGATCAGACCTGGATGGCGACCATCGGCGCGCCGACCGACAGCGATGTGATTCCGGTGTGGACTGCGATCCGCGATGCCCGCGACGCGGCGCTCGCCGTCGTTCGCGATGCCTGCGCGCAGAAACGGATGGTGCGCGGTGCGGCGGTGGACGACGCGGCGCGGACCGTGATCACAGCACGCGGGTTCGGCGCGGCATTCACGCATCGCACCGGTCATTCAATCGATGCCCGCGATCTGCACGGCTCGGGCCCACACATGGACGGCTTCGAAACGCGCGAGGAACGACAGCTGCTGCCGGGTGTGCTCTTCTCGGTTGAACCGGGCGTGTATCTGAGCGGACGGTTCGGCATGCGCACCGAAGTGAACGTCGCCATCACGCTGGACGGCGAGATGCGCGTGACGCCCGCGTCGATTCAGACCGACCTGTTTCGGCTGTAGCCCGTGACGGTTCCGATGTCAGGCCGCGCCGATGCGACAGCGACGCGCGCGGCACAGCTGGGCATGGTGATCAACATCGGTCTGACGGTGGTGAAGCTCGCCAGCGGATTGATCGGTCACTCGTACGCACTCGTTGCCGACGCAGCGGAGAGTGCGTTCGATTTGTTCGGATCGCTGGCGGTGTGGACCGGCATCCGGATCGCCGACCGCGATGCGACGGAGGAATATCCGTTCGGCTTCGGCAAGGCCGAGGCGCTGGCCGGCGCAACGGTGTCGATGCTGCTGCTGATCGCGAGTGTGGGTATCGCGATCGCGTCGGTGCACGAGATTCGCACGCCACATCATGCGCCGGCGGTATGGACGCTGGCTGTGCTCGCCGTCGTCATCGTGATCAAGGCGCTTCTCACGCGCCGCGTGCAGCGTCTGGCACGGTCGGCGGGAAGCATGGCACTCGCGGCGGACGCGAAACACCATCGCAGCGACGCGCTGACGTCGATCGCCGCGTTCGTCGGGATTTCGGTCGCGATCATTGGCGGCGCCGGATGGGAAAGCGCGGACGACTGGGCGGCATTGGTCGCGGCGGGGATCATCGCGTGGAATGGTGTGGCGCTGATGCGGACGGCAGTCGCTGAGCTGATGGATCGCGTCGCAGCGCCCGAGGTAGTCACGGCGATCCGATCGGCCGCAACATCAGTTGATGACGTGCGGGCGGTTGAAAAGCTGGCGGTGCGGCGGGCCGGTCGCGGCTACTGGGTGGACATCCACGTGCAGGCCGATTCAAAGATGTCGCTCGACGCAGCGCACGTTGTCAGCGGCAAAGTGAAAGGTGCTATCCGCGCCGCGACGCCGCAGGTGATGGGCGTACTGGTGCACATGGAGCCGCATGACGCAGGCGTCGCTCCACTCACGCTCACAAGTTCGCAATGAAACACCGTTCGGTTGTCGCAACGCTCTGCCTGCTGGTGACGCCGTGCGGCGCGCAGAAGATCGTCAACAGCGCGATGGTATGGTTTGGCGCGTTCGGTGATCACCGAATCGCAGCGAAGTCGTCGTTCTACTGGGACCTGCAGATACGGCGTGCGAATGAAGGCACCACCTGGCAGCAGTTGCTGGCGACCGTCGGATACACGCGCGATCTGAGTCCGCACTGGCGCGCTACGATTGCGACGGAATTCACGCACGGGTATCGCTACGGACCGTTTCCGGCGAAGTCGAACAGCATCGAGTTGCGACCCTGGCTGCAGATTGCCGGAACACGCTCGGCAAATCTCTGGGCATGGAATGATCGAACCCGTATCGACCTGCGGATGATCAAGCCGATCGGGGAGTTTGCACCAGCTGACGCGGACTTTCAGCCGACGGTGGTGCGCCTTCGTCGCCAGGACCGTGTGCAGCATCCGCTCAACAGTCGAGGCAACTGGTACGGCGCCGGCGTGACGGAGTTTTTCGTGAACGTGGCACCGGCGAAATTGCGAGTGGCAATGCTGGAACAGGTCCGCGCACAGGTGCTGATCGGCCGGCAGCTGAACGCGCGCAACCGGGTCGAAACCGGCTACGGCACGCAGCTTT
>JANMWU010000232.1:0-3111 GCA_031380785.1 Gemmatimonadaceae bacterium | reverse complement strand
AAGGGTCGAGGCCTGCGCCCCTGTGCGCGGCAAAAAACACGCACGAAATGGTCGAGGAGTGAGGGGAGGTCCTCGGGACGCGACCGCAGGGGCACGAGGTCGATGCGCACCACGTTGATCCGGTAATACAGATCGGCGCGTACGTCTCCCAACTCGACGGCCTTCATCAGATCTCGATTCGTTGCTGAGACAAGGCGACAGTCAAACGACAGCTCCTGCTGCCCTCCGAGCCGCTTGAATCGCCGCTCCTCGAGCACGCGAAGCAGTTTGGCCTGCGTCATGAGACTCATGTCGGCAACTTCGTCGAGAAACAGCGTCCCGCCGTTCGCGCCTTCCAGCACACCTGCGCGTCGCGCCGCTGCGCCGGTAAAGGCGCCTCGCTCATAGCCAAACAGCTCGCTCTCAATCAGATGCTCGGGAATCGCGGCACAGTTGACTGGAACAAACGGACCATCGCGTCGCATGCTGTTGGCATGAATCGCCCGCGCGCAGAGCTCCTTGCCGGTGCCGCTCTCACCGATCAGCAGGACTGTGGCGTTGGTGCGTGCCGCCCTCGCGAGTTGGCCATAGAGCTGTTGCATCGGCGCACTTGCGCCAACCAGGCCGAGCTGATTGTCAAGTCCGTTGGTATCAGATTGCTTCATTGTGCCCGAGCGACCCAGCGCCTCACGAATCACGCGCAGTGCCAGTTCGCTCTCGACGGGCTTCTCGAGGTAGTCACAGGCACCCAGCCTGGCGGTTGCCACTGCCCGTCGAATGGAATCGGACCCGCTGATGATCACAACCGGAATGTTCCGGCCGTCCGCGACCATCTGTCGCAGGACGTCGTCTCCCGTCACCCGCGGCAGAATCAGGTCCAGCAACACCAGATCAATGCCACCGCGCGCGATGGCCTCCAGCGCAGACTTGCCGTCGCCGGCTTCCACGATCGCGTGACCCTCGTGCTCCAGCAGTTCGCGAAGGCTGGTACGAATGTGCGCGTCGTCGTCCACAATGAGAGTCGTTGGGCGCCGCTCTGCAGGCGTCAGCAATCGCGTCTGACCCATGCTACAACACCGCTGTCGGCACGGTTTCTCCCATCGCGGCTTCCGTCAACACTTCCGTCGTCACGGCGAGGGGAAGGTAGATGGTGACGACCGTCCCGACGTCGGCTTCACTTTCAAGATCGATGTGCCCGTCGTGCGCATGCAGAATTCGCTTCACAATGGCGAGTCCCACCCCGGTACCCAGCCGGCTGGTGCTGTAACCGGGCTCGAACGCGCGGGCGCGCACCGCGGGCAGCATGCCAACACCTGTATCCATGATCTCGATTTGTGCGTAGTCGCGCGCGAAATCATCGTGCTCCAGCCGAATGCCGCGCACAACACTGCCGGTAATCGTCAGGACGCCTCCGTTCGGCATCGCATTCACTGCATTGGTGACGAGGTTCTGCATCAGCGACTCCATCTGGTCGCGATCCAGCACGAGAATCGCCGTATGGGGCGCGAGCGCGGAACGCAGCTCGATATCGGGAGGAACGTTGCTTCGCAGGGACCGCACCGCGTCGTCCATGAACTCATTGAGCTGCACGCGCTCTCGCGTCGATTCGTCCGCGTCGGTGAGCTTCATGAACGTGGACGTCATGGTGCGCAGCTGACTGATGCGCTCCTCGATGCGAAACGTGAGGGGATCGAGTGCTTCCGCAGCCTCTGGCACGCGCTCGCGAAACGCGCGCCGCAATTGCTGTACAGTCAGCAACATGCTGGTCAGCGGGTTCTTGATGTCATGCGCGATGCGCTGCGCGAGCAACGCCGAGGTGCGCGAGTCGGTCAGGGCGCCAAGTTCGGTCGCGTCCTTGATCTGTACGAGCCAGTCCGTCCCGCCGCGGCCACCGTCCATCGGTTCGGCCTCAAAGACAACGGCACGCGGAGCAGTAGTCAGAGTCGTCAGTCCCTCGCCCGACTGACGACGGGGCTCGGCGCGACCCAGCATTTCACAGAAGCGTAGTAGCGACTCGATAGGCGCGAGCGTCGAGGCGGCGGACACCGGAATTCTGGCTGAAGGCGTCACGCCTCCGCCCAACCACGATCGGAGCGTCGCGTTCATCCATTCCACGTTGCCGCTGCGGTCAAGCAACAGGATCCCGAATGGTGTTGCGTCGAGCGCGCGCGTTAGCGTTGTGCGAAGGCGCAGCATGCGACGACGCAGTCGCAGCAGCGTGAACGCGAGCCAGGGCGTCAGCAGCATGGCGATCGTCGCGAGCGCCGGCCGCCAGAACCGATGCAGCAGGTACCAGCGATTGGGTGCCAACCGATATGCGGTCAACCTCGACGTCGTGCGCAATGCGAGCAACGGAGACACACTGCCCTCCACGCGCACGCTGACGGCCGTTTGCCGGGGTGCAGCCGGCACCATGGAGTCCACGACAACCGATGCGCGTCTGGTGAGGTCTGGACCGAGCACATCAACTCTGTTCGCTCCTCCGTCGGCGAGAAGCTCATCTATCCCATCGCCATCGAGATCCGGACTTGCTGCGATCCAGAACCCAGCAGCTCGTGTCGAGGGACGGCGGAGCGTGGTCTCCAATGCGCCGTCGAAGATCATCGTCTCGCCATCGGCGCGGGCAACGACAATCTTCGGCGCAGGAGTTCGATCCAGTTGCGCGATGGCCACACTCGAGAGGCGCCCCGCCAATTCTCGACGTTGCCGCACGTTCCATCGCGCCGTTTCAATGACTTCGAGACGCGCCCGCTCTCCATCGATCCAGTGCCCCCACGAGGCCGCAAGAATTTCCCGACGACCGTCGCCATCTAGATCGGCGTAGTGCACGTCGACCGTGAACGCACCGCCAAAGTCGTGCGTGTGCGTCACAACGGGCGTCGGTGTGAGGCTCACGACATGGAGATAGGCGCGGCTGTCGTCGAATCCTCCGGCATGTGCACCGTTCTTCGTCGCGGCGGCCACAAGCAGCAGCTGTGCCGCACCATCGGCATCGGTGGAATCGAGCATCACCGACTGGATGATACCGCTCCCCACGAGCAACCGTCCCAGCTCGCGCCCGGTGGCGAGGTCGTGGACAAACACTCCGCGAGGTGAACGCGCGTATCCGGTCGAGATGACTGTGACGAGGTC
>JANMWU010000199.1:0-3748 GCA_031380785.1 Gemmatimonadaceae bacterium | reverse complement strand
GCCGCGAGCGAAGCGGCCAGCACGGCAAAGCGGTCGCGTCGCCGCCGTCGTCGCTCCCGTCGTGGCAAGGAAGCTGGGAACGAGGACGGTAACCCGTCGGTCGCGCCGGCCGACGGAGCCGCCGACAGCCCGTACAGCTCTGATCAGGATTCGGGAACGTCCGACGACGACGAGGGTGAGGACGAGAGCGGCGGATCAGAATCGACCATCGTCGAGGCTGGCGGCGCTGATGCCGAATCCGGCAGCGATCCGGCCCGACGGAAGCGTCGCTCACGGCGCCGGCGCCGCGGTCGGCGACCGGGCGGTCCGGATGCCGCCAGTTCCGGCAACGCGACACCGCCCGCTGCCGAGCCTCCAGCGGCGTAACGCCGTCGTCACTCAGCCCAGGACGTCGATTGTGGTGTGTGTTCGGATGGTGTCACTGCTGGGGCTGATGGTCAGTATGACTGCCGCTGGTCCGAGCCGAGTGGAATCCAGCGTCGGGCGGCCCGATCGGCTGGCCAGCGACATCGGGACGCCGCGTTTGCCCTCCGTCGGCGAGCGGCTGGTCTACGACGTGAAGTTCAGCGCCGTCAAGGTGGGCAGCGGCTACATGGAAGCGGTCGGCTATGAGCCGGTACGCGGGATCAGCGCGCTGCATGTGCGATTCGTGGTCAAAGGCGGCACGTTTTTCTACAAGGTGAACGACGTGCTCGAGAGCTGGATCGATACTGCGCATTTCGTTTCGCTTCGGCACAAACAGGATCTGTCGGAAGGGTCGAAGGATCGTGAGCGCAACTTCGAATTCTTCCCTGATCGGCACATGTTCAGTCAGGATGGCAAGCCTGAGGAAGCGGGTGTGCCTGATCCGCTCGACGACGCCAGCTTTCTCTACTTCGTGCGTCGCGTGCCGCTCGAGACGGGACACACGTACGACTTCAATCGCTACTTCCGTCCCGACCGCAATCCAGTGCGTATCATCGTGCTCCGTCGCGAGCGCGTCCGCGTACCGGCCGGCGAATTCAACGCCATCGTGATCCAGCCGATCATCAAGGCCAAAGGCCTGTTCAGCGAAGGGGGCAAGGCGCAGCTGTGGCTCAGTGACGATTCGGCACGCGTAGTGCTGCAGATGAAGTCATCGTTGCCGATCGGTTCGCTGAATCTGTACCTGCGCGAGTATCGCCCGGCGACTGACGCGGCATTGATCCGCGGGAACTGACGCGGCCACTCCGCGGCGCCGCGCATGCATCTCGCCGTCGAGGCCGTCGCACTCACGCGCAACCTGCGCGGCATGGGACGCTACGCGCGTCGGTTGCTGGCCGCGATGCCGGCGCATGATGCGGAGCTTCGTTACACGATCTTCGCGAAGAATGCCGCCGACATCGCACCGCTCACAGAGCAGCTTTCCGTTCTGCCGCGTGTGATGGAACGCGCCACCGTGCGCGCGTCACATACGATGCAGGACACCGACTGCGATGCGGCGTGGTATCCCTGCAATTTCGTCACGCATCGTCCATGCAGCGGTGCCATCGTGCCGACCGTGCATGATCTCTATCCGATGCTGCAGCTCGACGGGCGCTGGTGGAAATTCTACAAGCGCGCGCGGGCCAGATATCGCTACGCGCACACGCTGGCGTCGGCGGATCACGTGCTCACTGGCGCTGTCGCGTCGGGCCAGGAGCTGATGTCGGTGTTCGGTGTGACGCGCGATCGTATTTCGGTGGTGCCGCACGCCGCTGATGGGTTTCGGGCCGCCGATCCGCTGCTGGTGAATGCGTTGCTGCAGCGACTCGATGTCCGTGGCCCGTTTCTGCTGGCGGTTGGTTCGCAGGAACCGCGCAAGAATCTCGGTGTGCTGTACGCTGCCATGCGAGTGCTCGAATCGCAGGGCCGGACGATTCCGCTGGTGTTGTGCGGCCCACGCGGCATTCACGGTGTGAAGCCAGGCGATGCCACTCCGCAATGGCTTCGTCACGCCGGTTTTGTCAGCGACGACGAACTGGCGGCGTTGTACGCGCGCGCGACAGCGCTGGTGTTTCCGTCGCGCTACGAGGGCTTTGGTCTGCCGGTGCTGGAAGCAATGACAGTTGGTGGCGTCGTGATCTGCTCCAACGCCAGCACCATGCCGGAAGTTGGCGGCGACGCGGTGCTGTACTTCGACCCCGATGATGCGCACGCACTGGCGACGCAGGTGACGCGGTTGCTCGACGATCGCAACCTTCGCGGAGTTCTCGTGCGCGCCGGCGCCATGCAGGCCGCGCACTACTCGTGGTCACGCTCCGCTCAGGGCACGCTGTCGGCGATCAACCTCGGTATCGCTGCACACACACGCAGGCTCGCCCGTCAGTGAACGGCTGAGAGAATCGCGGCGGCAGCGTTTGACGAGCGGCAATCGTTCGACTTCGGCCTGAAGTCAGTGACGAAAACACGAAAGGCAGACCACCAGCGGTCCGCCTTTCGTACACGTAACGCGAGCAAGTCAGTACGTGCGCGGCGAGTTCACCTTGTCGCGAATGCGGCGCGCCGTACCTGGCGCGACCACCAGCATCACGACGTACACCACGCCACCGATCATCAGGATCTTGATTGCCAGTCCGATCAGCGGGAAGAACAGCACGCCGATCAGCTTCAGCGCGAAGAGACCGAATAGCGCCACCACACCGATTGTGAAGATAGTCTTCAGCATCTCATCCCCCTCCGGGAAGTCCTGCCATGCGTACGCACGCACCCCGATGGGAGTTTCGGGACCGGCGATATTCTCCTGTATGCACTCTATCACCGATACACCGTGAGTCACACCAGCGCTGACGTTGCCGTGATTGGCGCCGGCGTCGCCGGACTGTGCACCGCCCTGTCGCTCGCTGACACAGGGCTCGACGTGGTGCTGATTGGCGACGCACGCGCCGGTGAAGCCTCGCCCGCCGCCGGCGGAATCTTCGACACGGGTCACGGCTTCGCGTCCTCACCGATCGCTCGCGACGTGATGCGCACGGCCCGCGATCTCTGGCCAGCCTTCGCCGCGTCGCTCACCGAGCGCACCGGTGTATCCGTACCGCTCAATCGCCATGGCGTGCTCGAGCTCGCTCCATCCATTCACGAAGCTGAGCGCCTTCAGGCGCTGCAGGCAACCGATGCGTCATGGCTGAACGACCGCGAACTCGTCGCGCTTGAGCCGCAGCTGACCCATGTCCTCGGTGCACTGCATTTCCACCGCGACGGCGCCGTCAATCCGCTGGTGTTGCTCAAGGCGCTGAAGCACGCCGTGGGCAGGCATGTCCACATCCGGGTCGTGCCACAGACCGTGACGTCGATCGCCGCCGGCGCCGCTGACGCGCCGGTGACCGTCACCCTCGCCGATGCGTCAACGATGTCCGCCATGCGCGTTGTAGTGGCCGCCGGAGCCTGGTCAGCCAGTCTCCCGGGAGTGCCGATGCACCTGCCGATCGCACCGGTGCGCGGTCAGCTCATGTCCGTCGCCAGCAAAGCGCTTCGCCATGTCGTGATGATGGGCGACGGTTACGTCATCCCCCGCGGTGACGGCCGCACGATTCTGGGCGGCACCGAGGAGAACGTGGGATTCGACGCCGGTCACACGGCCGAGGGCGCGCAGCGAATCCGCGCGCTCGCGTCGGCGATCCTGCCGTCACTGGGCACCGCGGGCATGCTGAGCACCTGGGCCGGGCTCAGACCGATGACTCGCGACGGCCTGCCCCTGATCGGAGCGGATGCTGAGCATCCGTCAGTGTTGTATGCGTGCGGCCATGGCAGG